>DNFT01000018.1:24513-68659 GCA_003486385.1 Eubacterium sp.
TGAAGCGGGGGATTGCTTATTCTGCATTCAATTTATTGAAGTACCGGAAATATATGGCAATGTGTGCGGTGATAAAAATTGCTTCAGTCTAAAAGTGACAAAAATTCCTAGAAGGGCAGAGAAAGCAAGGAAATTCTTGAAAGACAGGGCTTTTTCTCAGTCCAAGTGTGACAAAAATTCCTATAAGGGCAGAGAAAGCGTGAGAATTCTTGAAAAAACAGTGCTTTTTCTCAGTCTAAAAGTGACAAAAATTCCTATAAGGGCAGAGAAAGCAAGGAAATTCTTGAAAGACAGGGCTTTTTATCAGTCCAAGTGTGACAAAAATTTCGATAAGGGCAGAGAAAACATGAGAATTCTTGAAAAAACAGTGCTTTTTCTCAGTCTAAAAGTGACAAAAATTCTAGGAAAGGCAGAGAAAGCAAGGAAATTCTTGAAAGACAGGGCTTTTTATCAGTCCAAGTGTGACAAAAATTCCTATAAGGGCAGAGAAAGCAAGGAATTTTTTGAAAGACAAGGCTTTTTCTCAGTCTAAAAGTGACAAAAATTCCGATAAGGGCAGAGAAAGCAAGGAAATTCTTGAAAGACAGGGATTTTTATCAGTCCAAGTGTGACAAAAATTCCGAGAAGGGCAGAGAAAACATGTGAATTCTTGAAAAAACAGTGCTTTTTCTCAGTCTAAATGTGACCAAAATTCCGACAAGGGCAGAGAAAACATGAAAGAAGGTAAAGAACATGGCATTGATATATATAGTTGAAGATGACGACAACATAAGGGAGATTGAGAGCATCGCCCTCAGCAACAGCGGGCATGATGTGAGCGGGTTTGCATGTGGCAAGGAGTTTAAGAAGGAGCTTGCAAAGAGAAAGCCGGACTTGATTTTACTGGATATCATGCTTCCGGATGAGGATGGCATTGAGATATTAAAGAAGCTTCGGGCGTCGGGCGAGACGAAGAAGATTCCTGTTATCCTTGTCACTGCGAAGTCCACGGAGCTTGACAAGGTGAAGGGACTTGATATCGGAGCGGATGATTACATAACTAAGCCGTTCGGGGTTATGGAGCTGATATCGAGGGTGAGGGCGCTGATAAGAAGAAGTATGGATACCGGAGCCGACAAGAGCATCCGCGTGGGAAATATTTTTCTTGACAGCGACAGGCATATCGTGTATGTGGATGATGAGCCGAAGGAGCTGACATTCAAGGAGTACGAGCTGCTTCGCTGTCTCATGAACAACAGCGGCGTTGCCATGCACCGCGACAGAATTATGGAGCTGGTGTGGGGCGTGGATTTCGAGGGTGAATCAAGGACCCTCGATATGCATATCAAGACACTGAGGCAGAAGCTTGGAAATGCGGGTGCCATGATTAAGACAGTCCGCAATGTGGGGTATGTATTAGAGCCATGAAAGAGAAGATATTAAGCCAGTTTTTGAGGATGACATTGTTCGCCATTGTGGTGACACTCTTTATGTCGGTTATGGTGTTCTATGAGCTTTTCAAAAAGCAGGTTTTTGATGATTTGAAAACCGACGCGGAGTTTGCAAGATACCTGATAAATGATTTTTCCGGTGAGGATGAGTTCGATGTGCGTGTCACCTGGATAGCCGGTGACGGAAGCGTGCTCTATGACAATGAGGCAGGTTCGCTTGAGAACCACTCAGACAGACCGGAGTATATTGAAGCGCTTAAGACCGGCGAGGGCAGATGTGTGCGAAATTCGGACACACTTTCGAGAAGAATTTTCTATTATGCGATGAAGCTTGAGGACGGCTCAGTCATCCGTATCGCCAAGGAAGCGAACAGTATATGGACCATATTCATGTCCGCAATTCCTATAATCATCGGTCTGTCGCTTATCCTGTATGTGATGTGCTTCTTCCTGTCAAAGCATCTTACAAAGCGCATGGTAAAGCCTATAGAGGAGCTTGTAAACAACAGCGCAAATCCATCACTTGTGCCGGAGTACAAGGAGCTGATACCATTTGTCGGTGCGCTGAAGGAGCAGCGTGAGGATATTCTAAGAAGCGCCACAATGCGGCAGGAGTTCACCGCGAATGTATCGCATGAGCTGAAGACACCTCTCACCGCGATATCAGGCTACGCCGAGCTGATAGAGAACGGCATGGTAAAGGGTGATGACAGTGTGCGTTTTGCCGGGGAAATCAGAAAGAATTCCACAAGACTTCTCTCACTTATAAATGACATCATCAACCTGTCGGAGCTTGATGACGGCGTGAAGTTAAATCTTGAGAGGATGGACTTATATGAGGCGGCGAAGAACTGCGTGAAGAACCTTGAAGTCGCTGCCGCAAAGAACAATGTCAAGCTGATGCTCCTTGGAACCTCTTCCTATATAAACGCTGACAAGTCCATGATGGATGAGGTGCTCTACAACCTGTGTGACAACGCTATCCGCTACAATAACAAGGATAAGGGCGGAAATGTGATTGTCGATGTCAGCAGTACCCTCGACGGCAAGGTGAAGCTCACCATCAAGGATGACGGAATAGGCATAGGAAAGGAACACCAGGAGCGCATATTTGAGCGATTCTACCGCGTTGACAAGAGCCGTTCAAGAGAGAGCGGCGGAACCGGACTTGGACTTGCCATAGTCAAGCATATCCTCACCAGCCATGGTGCACAGCTTGAGCTTGAGAGCGAGCTTGGAAAGGGGACATGTATCACGGTCACGTTTGAGGGGGCGAAGTAGCGCTTATTTCTTCTTCCTATACTGATTCGGACTGAACCCCGTAATCTCCTTGAACTGTCGGTTAAAGTGCTCCACATTCTCATAGCCGCAGCTCTCAGCGATGTGCGCGACAGAGTCGGGCGTCATGGTGAGCAGGTAGCAGGCACGCTCAATGCGGCTTCTTATTATATCCTGAATCACCGGGACACCGAACAGCTCCTTATAAATATGTTGGAAATATGATACACTAAGGGAGGCATCTTCAGCCAGTTCACTCACTGTCTTTTTGGGCGAGTGCTGGCTGTATATGCCGTTTCTTATTTCATGGAAAAGCGGTCTGTGAATCTTCAGCTTGTCGGAGAGCTGTGTCTCAAGGTGGTAGGCGTCGCTATATTTGTACAGTATGGTTCTAAGCTTCGCGTCAAGAATCTCCTCATGGTGTGAGCCGGTCTGGTGGAACTCCTGCCTTAGGTCGCGGATGAGCTGGCTTAGCTCCGTGTAGTCGGACAGAAGCGTGAGTCGGTTGAACGGGACGTCGAGGCTTAGCATGAAATCACTTATTGAATTATCTATATAATTATCTGCATTGCCGGCGGTAGCAGCATTACTGCTGCTTGAGTTGTCTGTGTCGGCATTTGAACTATTATTGGAAGAATTTCTATTTATATCCTTGCGGATATTGTCATTCGAATCCTTGCATGTATTCTTATTTTTGAATGTAGTCTTATCCTTTCGTGTATTCTCATCCTTGCATGTATTCTCATCCTTGCATGTATTCTCATCTGGAACATCGTCAAAGCTTATCCAGTCATTCACATATTCATTGTCATTGTAGTAATAAATAGGCGCATCCTTTGTGTATATTATAAAGGCGGGTGTGTTCACGTACTGTCTTATCAGCCCAGGGTGCCTTGCATTCCTGTCGAATGGCAGGTTGCCCTTTAGAAGTTCATCGGCGGTTGTTCTATTTTCATGCTCACCGCAGCAATATTGCTGGTATATGGTTTCCTCAGGAAATTCAAAGTACGCGTCACTTTTTACAAGGAGCAGGAGATAATGCCCCATTCCGCCGGGACGTTCCATATTGATTCCATCAGGGTGGGTGTTGTTATAGCCCATATAGCGTATTTTTAACATGATGTATATTCCTCCATAAATATAGTTGATATGTGCACTTGCGATAACCGGACGTTGTGCAATTTTACCGGCAAATTCACGTTTCACAATTACCTTACCTGTGCAGTTAATAATAGAACACACAGAAAATATTTATCAAGATATCGTATGCGTCTAAGGGTATAGAGCACAGATGTTTCTAAATATACCCTTATAGGTCGGCGAAATAAGCATTCGAAAATGTATTTTGGGTATAAATAACTAAATACAATAAAAATACCCAAAAACAGTTTAAAATTAGTTCCTTTATGGGTATGGAATTAAAAAATGTAAAAAAAATCCCCAAAACAGAGACTAAGTACATAAAAAATAGTCTTAATGTGGGTATAGAATGAAAAGCTCTCTCTTTTATACCCACATATAGTGAAGTTCACGATGAAGTCCGTATAGTCTGCTTCAAAAAGTAAAAAGCAGAAAAAATCAATTTTTTAACAGTATACATCATTGAGATTTGTTTGAAAAGTCATTATATTAGGTTGTACCTAAAGAGAACATATGTTGCTGTTGTGAGGTGTATATGGAATGTCCATATAAATATTTACATGAAGCATATATGAAAACGACTGCATTAGCAGCGAGTTTGGAGGACTTAAGAAAATGACGGCAATGAAATGGTTTTATTCGTACTTTAAAAAGTACCAGTGGAGAATGATTATCGGACTTGTCATGGTCACGATTACCTCCGTGCTTGCCATCGTAAATCCCAGGATAACAGGATTTATAGTGGATGACATCATAGGGGACGGAAGCAATATAAGGCTTGACCTGCTTCCGAGGTTCCTGCTTCTTATGATAGGCGTTACGCTGTTAAGGGCGGGACTGCGATTTATATTTTTATGGAATTTTGAGAACTGTTCACAGGGACTTCTCTACGATATGAGGGACGATGTGTACCGTAATCTGCTTGCAAAGGATTTCGCGTTCTATAACAGCCACAGGACTGGCGATCTGATGTCGAGGCAGACAGGAGATATGATGGCGATACGTCATTTTATGTCGTATGTGTGCTATTCAACCTATGAATGTATACTGCTGTTTTCGATATCGCTGTTTATGATGTTCACTGTCGACTGGAGAATCGCACTTGCCATGCTGGCGGTGCTTCCTTTTACACTCATCAACACGATAATCCAGTCTAAGAATGTAAAGCCTAAGTTCGGCAATGTAAGAGAGCGTTTTTCAAGCCTCAATGCATTTGCGCAGGAGAATATCAGCGGTAACAGAGTGGTCAAGGCATTTGCCAAGGAGGGCTATGAGATTTCAAAGTTCGACACGGAGAACACGGAGTACAGGGATTCGGAGCTTGCGGCGTCAAAAATATGGGTGCGCCATGTGCCGATATTTGAGCTTCTTGCCAATCTCCTCACCTTTGTGCTTATGCTTGCGGGCGGTCTTATGGTTATAAACGGACAGATGACTCTTGGAAATATGGCGATGATTAATGGATATCTGTGGATGCTTGATGCACCTCTTCGTATGGCGGGCTGGCTGGTAAATGACTGGCACCGTTTTACAACATCGGTTGAGAAGATATATGCGACAATCGAGGTGGAGCCTGAGATAAAGAATCCTGTGACAGGATCGGTTGACGAGAACATGAAGAAGCCGGAGGGCAGCGTTGAATTTAAAAATGTGTCATATAGTATTGATGGTGAACAGATACTTAAAAATATCAATTTCAAGATTGAACCGGGTCAGAAGGTCGGAATTATAGGTGCGACCGGAGCGGGAAAGACATCGCTCATCAACCTTATGTGCCGCTTCTATGATGTTGACAGCGGCGAGGTGTTAGTTGGCGGCAGGAATGTCAAGGACATGGATTTACGAGTATTGAGGCAGAGCATTGGAATGGCTATGCAGGACGTATTCCTCTTTTCGGACACGATTGAGGGAAATATAGCTTATGCGAAGCCGGACTGTCCTTTTGAGAGAGTTGAGTGGGCGGCAAAGGTTGCCGATGCGCACGATTTCATCATGCAGATGCCTGAGGGCTATGACACGATAGTGGGTGAACGAGGCGTCGGACTGTCCGGTGGACAGAAGCAGCGAATATCACTTGCCAGGGCGCTCCTTAAGGAGCCGTCAATCCTTGTGCTTGACGATACAACCTCCGCCGTTGATATGGAGACTGAATCGCAGATTCAGGATGCGCTTGCAAGGATAGAGAATGAGACCGTGTTTATAATTGCACACCGTATTTCATCAATAAAAGATGCTGATGTGATTATAGTTCTCTCAGATGGTGAAATAGCTGAGATGGGCAATCATGATGAGCTTATACAGAAGAAGGGCTATTATTATACGGTATTCATGCACCAGTATGGGGAGCATGACGCGGCGTAGTCTCCCGGATATCCGGTTTTGTCAGGAAGAAAATGATTGTTTTGCCGGCGGTTGTAAAGCTGTGAATTTTTCAATGTATTTGCGGTAAGCTGCCGGAAAAAGATGTGGTGTAAAATATAAGTGTGACAGCTTGTTTTTACCTGGAAATGAGGATAAATATGGCAAGGAATAAATACGATATAGATGAGACTTTGGAGAGTAAATTTGATTTAAACCAGTTAAAACGTCTTGGAAAATATGTTGGCAATTATAAAAAGACCTTGATTACAGTTATAGTGCTCATGCTTATCTCAAGTGCACTTTCAATGCTCAATCCTCTGTTTTTGAAGGATGTAATGGACACGATTGAGCAGTGCGCGATTCATGGCACGATGAGCAAAGCCGCGGCTTCACAGAGAGTCATCGTTGCGAGCTGTCTGATGCTTGCCGTGACGATAATAGTTGTGCTCATACTCAGATTCAAGATTAAGATGATGGCTGAGGTCGGGCAGGGCGTCATCCATGCACTGCGCCGTGATTTGTTTGTGCATTTGCAGGAGCTGCCGTTTTCCTACTATGACGATAAGCCGCATGGCAAGATTCAGGTGCGTGTGGTCAACTATGTAAATAACCTAAGCGACCTGCTCTCAAACGGTATTGTAAACACTATAACGGATATGTGCAGTCTTATATTCATTATAATTTTCATGTTAATGTTGAATGTGCAGTTCACGCTGGTGTGTCTGTGCGGATTGCCGATTCTGGCTGCGCTTGTGTGGATAATCAAGAAAAAACAGAGAAGGGCCTGGCAGATACAGTCTAATAAGCAGTCAAACCTGAATGCTTACATAGCGGAGAGCATCAACGGTATCCGTGTCACACAGTCATTTGTCCGCGAGGACGTTAACACGGATATATTTAACAGACTTAACATGGAGTCAAAAAAATCATGGCTGAATGCGGTCAAGTATAACTTCCTCCTAAACCCGGTGGTTCAGACAATCACGGTTGTGACAACGGCAATCATATATGTTCTGGGTGTCGCGTGGATTACGGACGGCTATGCGGCTATGACAGTCGGTACACTTGTTGCATTTACCGGCTATATCTCAAGATTCTGGGCGCCGATTACCACACTTGCGAACTTTTATAACAGTGTGCTCACCGCGGTTTCATATCTTGAGAGAATATTTGAGACGATAGATGAACCGGTCAAGGTTACGGACGCGCCGGATGCTAAGCCTATGCCTGAGATTAAGGGTGAGGTTGAATTTAAGGATGTGTGCTTCGCATACGATGACGGTGTGCCTGTCCTTAAGAATGTAAGCTTCAAGGCGGGAGTCGGAGAGAGCTATGCGATAGTAGGTCCTACGGGCGCCGGTAAGACAACCATAGTCAATCTCATAAGCCGTTTTTACAATCTCACCTCAGGGCAGGTACTCATCGACGGAATAGATATCAGCAGGGTTACAATCAAATCCCTCAGAACCCAGATGGGTGTGATGATGCAGGACAGCTTCATATTCGCGGGAACGATCATGGACAATATCCGCTACGGCAATATGGAGGCGAGCGATGAGGATGTCATAAAGGCGGCTAAGACCGTGTGCGCTCACGATTTTATCATGGGGCTTGAGAACGGCTACTACACCGAGGTTAATGAGCGCGGAAGCCGTCTGTCGGCAGGTCAGAGACAGCTTATCTCATTTGCGCGTGCTGTTCTGGCAGACCCTAAGATTCTCATACTTGATGAGGCAACCTCAAGTATTGACACTGAGACGGAGATACTTCTGCAGAAGGGACTTAACGAGCTGTTAAAGGGAAGAACCTCCTTCATTATCGCCCATCGTCTCTCAACAATCAAAAATTCGTCATGTATTATGTATGTCGACCACGGCGAGATTGTCGAGATGGGAAGCCACGACGAGCTTATGAAAAATAAGGACGGAATGTATTACAAGCTTTATATGTCGCAGTATGATTTCCTGAATAAGAAATAATTGAACAGAAAATAATTAAATTAGGAAATAATTAAATAGCGGGAGCTGTGGAGGTAGAAAAAAAGGATTTGTGTAGTTTAGTGCGATTTGCGGCAGAAAATATGAGTAATTTAGTGTGAAAATTTACATAAAAGCAGTTGATTTTTACATGAACAGCATATAAGAAACCACCGTTTTGCAGAAGTTTATTACACATCAGTTATGATGTAGCCGTAATATCTTATCCGCAAAGCGGTGGTTCCATGTTTTTGGCGGGTCACAATGTCAAAAATCCTCACGCAGGCAAGCTCGCATCGGACTTCTGACCTTTTGCCCCTGATATCTTGAATATTGCATTATTCTATTTCATGTATCTATCGAAGGATTGAATGCATAGAAGTTCTTTGCGTCAAGTCCCTCCCGCGTGATGTTGAGCGCTTCACCGAAGCGCTGGAAGTGAACAATCTCTCTCGCTCTCAAAAAGCGCAGCGGCTCAACAATGTCCGGTTCACTTATCAGTCTCAATAGGTTATCATATACGCTTCTTGCTTTTTGCTCGGCGGCTAAATCCTCCATAAGATCTGTTATAGGGTCACCCTTTACCTGAAATTCACATGCATTGAAGGGGATTCCGCCAGCTGCCTGCGGCCAGACACCAAGCGTATGGTCGACATAGTATGGTGCAAAACCTGATTTCTCTATCTCCTCAGGTGTGAGGTCGCGTGTGAGCTGGTGAACCATGGCACCGACTATCTCAAGATGCGCCAATTCCTCCGTGCCGACATCGGTAAGCACTCCCGCTACGCGTCTGTCTTTCATCGAATATCTCTGCGACAGATATCTAAAAGATGCTCCGGCTTCGCCGTCCGGACCACCATAGTCAAGTTATAGTAGGTTAACTCAAAAAATAAAAATCCATTATTCCGGATTCCTTAGAGTACACTACCTTATCAACCATCGCACGCAGTGCGTCAGCCTTCTGCTGGACATCACATTCATCTGACTGGAGAATGGCGATAGTGGAGCGTGCTCTTAAAAGCAGCTCATCCTTGGTGAGTTCGCGCGGTTTACTTGAACATTTATCAAGACGGGACAACAGGAGCAGACGTTCATTTTCAATTAACTGCTTGTTTGCTTTGTATTCGTCAAGGGTATCGATACCGTTCCGGTAGGCTTCCTTTACACGCTCCAGTTTTTTATCATTCTCTGAGAGCTGTCTTTTAATTTCAAACGAAACATCGATGACAACATTCTCTCTTTCAGTTCTGTGATAATTGTCACTTTCAATTGATTCCACCAGTCCGTTAAAAAAGTCGCGCTCAATCCATTCAGCCTTGGTGCTTTGTCCGGGGCATCTGCCGCGCGTCCTGTTCGGACACACAAAGTATGGAGCGGTGTGTTTTTTCTCATCTTCACGGTGATAAGCCATGCCGGCACCGCATTTACAACAGACCAGAACACCGGACAGCCAATGCTTCTGTGCGACACGCCGCGTGGTCTGCTTTTTGAACTGCGCAATCTTTTCCTGAGCTTTCTTAAAAGTCTCATCATCGATTATAGGCTCATGGGTTCCATCGACGATAATCCAGTCGGCTTCATCGTTGATAGATACAGTTCCCGGCTTGCCGTTGTGTGTTGCGTAGTTCCATCGGATTTTACCGATGTACACAGGGTTCTGAATGATGTACTTAATGGAGCGGTTCTCCCATGTGGAGCCGCGTCTGGTCTTAACACCCTGCTGGTTAAGGCGGTAGGCAATCGACATCAGACCATAGCCCTGATTCACGAACATGTCAAAAATAGCGCGGACCGTATTGGCATTCTCATCAGGATAATACTGGTGGTCTTTAGCTGTGTAACCGAACGGAGCAACCGACATAATCTTACCGCGGCGTGCACCTTCGGTCATACCGCGCATGACCTCCTGTGATAAATTGATAGAGTAGTACTCATCCATTATCTCAAGGATAGCTTCCGTGAGCTTACCACCGATACCTTCGGAGATAGGCTCTGATATGCTGATTACTTCGACACCGATCTTGCGGAGCATTGATTTATATACAATGGACTCCTCCTGATTGCGCGCAAATCGTGAGAACTTCCATACGATGATGGCGTCAAATGGATGTTCCTTAGCCTTGCACATGGCTATCATCTGCCGGAAGCCCGGACGCTTATCGGCGGATTTACCGGATATACCTAAGTCCTCAAATACATCGCTTAGTATATAGCCATTCTTCTGGCAGTATTCCTTTATCTTCTGGCGCTGTGAATCCGGGGACAGCTCTACCTGATCATCGGTGCTCACGCGGATGTAGGCGCAGACGGATTTAAAAGTATGGCTCATTGTATCACCTTCCTAAAAAATTATGATTGCTGTACAAGCTCTATTGTGTATCCAAGTGCTCCGGCTACCTTCACGAAGGTATCAAGCTGTGGTACCGCTGATTTGCTCTCAAGCCGTGCAATGGCTGGCTGCGCAAGATTGGCAGCAGCGGCAAGGTCTTTCTGGGTGAGCCCTTGGGCTTTGCGGAGCTGTATGAGTTGGTCGATTATTTCTGTGTAGTTGGACATTTTAAATTCCTCCTTGAATAAAATATATCAAATATGTTATAATGAGTCAACTGTTCAATATTATGTTAAACGATTAAAATAAAAAATTTGTAAAAATTTGTATTAAAAGTAATGGAAGAGTGAACAAATGTGCTATAATACAATTATGGAAGAAGGGGTAAATGTTGACAAACGGAGAAAGATATTTTGTAAGAACTCTTTTTAAAAATAAAATTTTTCAGTATAATGGTCAAGCATTTGAGGATTTTTTTGTCTCAATTATGACAAAAGCAAATTCAGATTTTCAACCTGTAAAGGCTCATGGAAGTATTGGCGATAAGAAAAATGATGGATATGTAAGCAATACAGGAACTTATTATCAAGTTTATGCACCGGAAGACATTGGCAAAGAAAAGACAGTTTATGATACGGTAAGTAAACTAGAGACAGATTTTATGGGTTTATATGAATATTGGAATGATAAATGCGAAATAAAACAGTATAATTTTGTAGTAAATGATAAGTATGAAGGTTTGTCGGTACCCATTCACAAAAAAGTATTTGAATTAAAATCTAACCCATTATACGCTAATATAGATATCCGTACATTTACAGCAAAGGATTTAGAGAGAGTATTTGGCTCATTGAATGAAATGGACATGCAAGATATAGTTGGGTTTATTCCGGAAGTGTCTATTGGTGTAATAGAGTATGATGCACTGAATGAGGTTGTAAATTATTTAATGAATGCCGAATTACCGGAAGCTTCCGGAGATAAGCTGGTAGTACCGGATTTTACAGAAAAGATTATTTTTAATAATCTGAACAAAGAGATAGAGAATAGACTTATCACTGGCAGCTATCAGGACGGGTTTTTAAATAATTATTTCAATGAGAATCCGGGCTTGAAAGATATTTTACAGAAGAAGTTTAATGCCTTATATGGTCAAGCCTGTGATATTATTGATGATGTTCAGGAAAATGCAGCGGATTGCAGGTGTGTTTATATACTGGAGAATGCAGCACCTAAAAGAACCAATTCAATATTTGGAGCTATTTGGGTTTTGATGGCATATTATTTTTCAACTTGTGATATATTTGAAGAGCCAAAGTAAGACCTACATACTAAGCGGAAAGGATGGGGAAAATGATATTACCAAAAAAGCAATTATCATTAAATGAATCATTTTTTGGATTTGGCGGATTTCTTCTTCAACAATTGTCTGAGCCAATGACGATAGATGAACTTTGGGAATATTATAAAGATTCGTATACGAATAAGAAGTACCCGGTTAAGTTTTCTTTTGACCAATATATTATGACGTTGGACTATTTGTTTATTATTGGAGCAATAAAAAAAGATGAGAAAGGGGTGTTATGCTATGAAGTTGATTAGTTTAAGCGCAAATAAGGAATCGTTCCAGACGGTTAGGTTCAGAGATGGAATTAATATTATTGTTGGAAAGCAGGTCGCACCCCATAATGAGAATGACGGTAATACATATAATGGTGTTGGCAAATCGCTCACACTGCATTTAATTCATTTTTGCCTAGGCTCTAGGAAGATTGGCTCTTTTGAAAAGGTTATTCCTGATTGGGAATTTACACTTAAATTTAAAATTGATGATAAAGAGTACTATTGTAAAAGAGCAACAGATGACCAGAATAAGATTGATTTCAGTGGAGAGATACTTAAGCCAAAGGATGTACAACAGAGATTGCTTGAACTGTGTTTCGGTTTAAAGGAAACGCCAAAGGATATGACATGGACTACATTATTTTCACGATTTGTTAGGAGATATCGTTCATGTTACTCAACATATGATTCATTTTTACCTAAGGAAGGCGAGTATAGCAAAATTTTGAACAATTGTTATTTATTGGGGATTGATAAAGACCTGATTGTTGCTAAAAGAGAACTCAGAGATAAACAGGTTGCGGTAGCGGACACAGAAAAGGCGATTAAAAAGGATCCTGTTTTTCGACAGTACTATCTTGGAAAAAATGATGCTGAATTAGATGTTGCTGATTTAGAATATCGAATCGCTGAATTAAGTAAAGAGATTGGTGCCTTTAAGGTGTCGAACAATTACCATGAGTTAGAAAAGGAAGCAGATGAAAAGAGCTATGAGAAAAAACAGTTAGAAAACAGAAGAATACTTGTGAGCACATATATTAAGAATATAGAAGCTTCGGCAAAGGAAACAGAAGATGTAAAAGCTGAGAAGGTTTTAAAAATATATGAGGCAGCACAAATAGAAATTCCTGAAATGATAAAGAAAAATTTAGAGGAAGTTACCCAATTTCATTGTGAACTATTATCTTCAAGAAATACGCGGCTTCGTAAGGAACTGACAAAACATAAAGCGGAGTTACATGAAATTGATGAAAAAATTGCTATTCTGGGGCAGAGAATGGATGAACTTCTTGATTTTCTAAATTCCCATGGAGCTTTGGAGGAATATGCAGCAATGACTAAGCAGCTATCTTCGCTGCGAAATGAACTGAATAGAATCCATGAGTATCAAAAAATTCTGAAGACGTATAGAGATACAAAGATGAGTATAAAATCCGCAATGATTGAACAGGATATTTCGGCAAATGTGTATCTTGATGAACAGAGCAAGTATTTAGAAAGTATTAGAAATATGTATTGGGAGTATGCTAAGCGCTTTTATCCAAAGAAAAAGAGTGGCTTAGTTATAAAAAATAACTCAGGTGAAAATTTACTCAGGTATACATTGGAAGCGCGAATTGAAGATGATTCTTCTGATGGTGTAAATGAAGTAAGAATGTTCTGCTTTGACTGGTTGATATTAAATTGTCAAGTAAGTAAAATTAAATTTATAGCACATGATAGTAGAATGTATGCTAATATGGATCCAAGACAAAGAGAAACTCTTTTCAGAATAGTGTATGAAACATGCAAGCAAAAAGATTTTCAATATATCTGTTCTATAAATGAGGATGCACTTGAGTCATTTGAGAGTCTGATGGATGCCGAAGAATATAAAAATATCATAAAAGACAATATTATTTTGGAACTTAATGATGATGCTCCGGAAAGCAAATTACTTGGTATTCAAATTGATATGGATTTAGAAGATAAAATTAAAGCTTCGGAGGATATGAACTAATAATGCAAAAAAGCAGATGTGACCATGCCATCTGCTTTTTTCATGCATAGAAGAAAAGAGGATACCGCAGTATCCTCTATCAAACAATCTTCTTAGATATGTTAAGCCCTGTCTCGCTGAACATGAACAGGTAACCGTTCGTTTCAAGAAAAGGACCATACTTACTGTAATAGGCGTTAATACAGTCGACAAGAAACTCCTCCGACACTTCAAGGAACTCCGCCGTCTCATGTATGGAGCGGCAGCCGTGTTTAAATGCCAGCACGAAGAACTGTAGGGGGAGAAGCTTCGAGTAAGCCCACATTCGCGCTCTATGTTCTTGCTTGCGGTTCGATATATTCTCCTGGTCAAGAATATCTCCGGAAGAAGTGTAGTAGTGACCAAGCTCCTCAGCCAGCGTGCAGGTCTTATCAACGGTCGGCATATCCTTCCGTATTGCAATTCGGTTATTATATATTCTGCCGTTGCTTGATTGCAACGGTTTTTCTTTTATAATCAAATCCTCATCGGTGTATTCATTTAATAAATCTTCATAGTTCAATGTAAAATCATCACTTTCTATGCGTGAGTTATCCACATCAACTTACCTCAAATATAGTTTTAGCAATCAATATTAGATGCGATAGCGCAGACTACTCATTTCTTGCAAAAATACAGAAAGCTATATACATAAGAATGGTACTCAGAATTAGAAAAAAGAAAGTCATATATAGGAGTACCATTGCAATGGTATATAGTATCGCACTTATTAATATCAGAGCATTGTTATCTACATAGACAGATATTATGTTAAGAATAACCGCTATTATTGTACATATCAAATGAGGCATAATGTAGGTGAAAGCTAAGTGGACACCAATATTAAAAAAAACACCTGTGCTCTCTTGATATGTGGAGTAAAAAACATATCCTATGTAAATAAGGTAAAGTGTTCCAAGTATAGCGGACATTTTTAAAAGTATTTCTGCAATTTTATAACGTACAGGAAGTTCTTCATTATAATTTTCCATAAAATTTCTCCTTTGTTTAAAATGTTAAAAATCATCACTTTCCATCAGTGCATTATCCGCGTCAATCTGTTCCTGTGTAGCTCTGGGATTCATGTGAGCAGCTTTAAGCACAGGTTTATCATCCTTAACCGGAGCTGATGACGAACCGGATGAGCTGGCAGCAGGCGGGGTATCTCCCTTAATGGTATTAATAAATTTCTTAACCAGATCCCACTCAGCAGGTGTGAGCTGTCCGAGAGCTGTGAATGTGTTAATTACAAATTCATCATCGGAAGCAAGAGCTTTTTTAACGATATCGGCTACACGTTCATCACGGTTCATCTGGACGAACATCGGCAATTCACCAGTCCGCAGCCACTCCTCACGCACGTTGAACTCACGACAGATTGACTTGAACATCTGGTCGGTGACATTATTAATACCATTTTCAATTCGACTTACAGTTTGTTTAGTAACACCGAGCCGCTCACCGAACTTATCGAGCGTGAGCCCAAGAGTTTTTCTCAGCTCTTTTACTCTTTCATTCATTTTTTCAATTCACCTCCTTTTCAATGACAGAGCTTAAACATGGTTTCAAGCTTCGTCCAATCAGCTTCATCGAGAGATGACAGCATTTTTATAAATTTCTTTTTGAAGGAATCGTCTTTTTCAAGCTGAATGGTTTGAATAAAAGAAGCGATTTCATCATCTAGTGTTTTCTGCACGAACATCTCACCCTCGCCGGTGCGTAGCCAGTTCTCGTTCACATTAAACTCACGGCAGATTGATTTAATCAATTGTTCAGTGACGCCATGTACACCATTTTCAATCTGGCTTAATGAGCTCTTCCTTAAGCCGATTCGTTCACCGAATTTTTCAAGCGTCAGCCCCAGTTCTTTTCTTAACTGCTTAATTCGTTCATTCAATTATTCGTTCACCTCCTCACTGTAATTTTTTAATTCAATAGCGAGAAGTACAATTATCGCGATATTCAGTATAAGTCTGATTATATCGAGTATTAATGTTCTTTTCTTCATCGGTCATGCCTCCCTTCTTTTTTATAATAATCGCTTTGAATTTTAATGTCAACAAAAAAGTTCCGTAAAGTGACAAAAAACTATTGACAAAATCACTATAAGTGACTAAGATGTAAACATACGGAACAGAGAGGAGGTAAAAGCAATGAGTAAGCGAAAGCACAAAAAAAGTGATGAGAGACGCCTCGCACGCGTCCTTCTCATCACCGCAATCCTCAACTTAATTGTAAGTATGATAGGTCTGATACAGATTATCTTAGCACTTATCAATTAGGTTGGTGGGGGAGGGAAACCTCCCCTTACAAAAAGGATAATATTCCGCAAGCTCATTGTCAAGATAAATATGCTGAATGAGGAGGTGAGTGACATGTTTGCAATAGCATTAAAGGTAGTCCAGATTGTGCTGGATGTAGTGATGATAGTGTGCATTATTCAGTTGAAGAAAGAGGGGAAGTAGGGAGGTGAAAGAGAATGGAGAAAACAATAGAGGCATTTGAACTTAATGAGTTAAAGACCATTGAAGTAGATGTCGAAAAAGGCATTTTTAATGTGAATGGAAAGCCATTTGGTGAGAACGCAACATTCTTTTCAATATCGTGCGATGGAGCAGAAGGTTATACCGTTAGAGTTCAGATTAGTGCAGATGTAAAATTTCTTAGCCATTATTCAGTTAAAGGTAAAAAAATAGCCAGCCACCAGTGATGCGTGGCTGGCTAGGTATCAATCATGGAAGAAATTTTGACAAGAAATCCAAGACTTCAACAAGACCGTTTTTGAACCGGTTTTCCATGTACTCGATACCATAGGGTGTGAGATTTGCATTTCCAGATACAGAGACCTTAAGTAAATCAGCCTTTTTAAGTTCAGATTTAAGCTGAATAATGTCATCAATATTTTTTGAGACAGAGGAAGTCTCAGTTGCAAAATAATCTGTTGTAAAACGATTTGCATCACTCATTGATTGACCTTGCTTAATACGGGCTAGATAGTCTTTGTAAATCACACAAAGAAGTTTATCAGCTTTTTTAGTCATAAGAATACTCCTTTCATTTCACTCGGCTCTGGCGGGAGCCTGTAAGGAGAGCATAGCATAATGTAAGCAATTAAACAAGGGAGGTGAGAAGTATGTTAAATAACATATTAGATAATAGAAATACAGAAAATGAACTGGAAAAATTCAATGAGCTTATGAATGAGGCGGCGAAGCTTCCGGCGGAGTCACGTAAGCTGGTTGCGGTGTACACACAGGGAGTGCTGGCGATGGCATGTGCGGTGGCAACACCGGAGCCGAAGAAGTCGGCATAAAAAGTAATTAACGTGTTGGGGATGTATAGAACATAATTCACGCAACTTGTACAGGCAGTAACACATAAGATAGACGGGAGGTGAGAGCATGCCAAGACAAAGAAAACCAATTAAGTATAGATTTTTCGTTAAAGACCAGAACGATAACTACATTGACATGAGTACTCTTTCAGAGGAGGAGCAGAAGCGTCATCGACAGAACATAACAGATAGAATGATGGGGCAGTTCGGCTTTGAGCGCGACGAGCACCCGGAACAGCCGGCGCGTGAAGGAGAGGTTAAAACAGATTCAATCAGCTTCTTGAAAAGTGTATATGGACATGAGGAAGCGGCAACAGCGGACAGCACGGTGGAAGGAGCATAGGAGGTGGAGACATGGGAAATATAGTTCCGCTAATAGTAATAAAAGCAGTGAAAAAAGCTGCCAGATACGGTATTCCCACAGAAATGGCTAGGGAGATAGCACACTACATGCTTGAGGCTGATTCACCCACATGCGGGGTACCGTATGATGAGGTTATGACGCTTGTTGATATTGTTAAGCGTCATTGGGAGTACTCAAGCAGCTTCAACAACACAGCGCAGGTGTACATCGTGGTATACAACATATCGCATAACACGGAGTTCATGAAGGAAATGGCGGAGTACATAGAATACCGCGATGATGGTATGCCTACGAACGTGGCGCAGGTAATGTATGACTTGCTGGACCAGGCGGAAGACCTTGCTTTAAAAGAGGCTCTTTGGGTAGCGGGCACAGTACTTAAGGAGCTGGAATCAGGTGACAATTACTGGTCTGCACCCGGCAGACAGGAGAAACAATAATGGGCTGGACAGGAGAGATAAACACGCTGGAAGAACTTGAAGCACTCATGTGCGACAATGTTCTTCCGGCACCAAAGTATCCGGACGCGTACTACAGACTGCCGAGAAGAAAGGCGGTTAAGAGGCTTATCACATACGCGACGGAGATTGTTTTAATGAGTGGAGGTGTGATTTATGAGTGATTGGAAGATTGAAGAGATTTACAAGATAGAGAGCGAGGTCAATGAGATGGCAGTTGACATTGATGGGCTGAGCTATCTGGTGATTTTCGGCAAGCACGAGAATGGAGGTTTTTGTGCCATTCCGCAGATGGGCGTGTCCTGTGAACTGTCATCGCATGATAAATTCGAGGACACAGGTTATAATGCGGCAAATCTGAGCCGTGTTATCAAGAGCAAAGCAAAGGCGAGGTGTATAGCTGAGGCGATACATCTGGCAGCGTGCGCGGGTCGGCAGGAATGAGAACATACAAGGTATTCATTTTTATAAAAACTATAGCCATTACGCTTTTTGCCATGGCAGCAGGGGCAGGGTGCTGTTACTGCATTATGGCAGAGTCACAGCCATACATAATGCCGTTCGAATCAATTTCATACGAAATCGAAACGCTTCCACATGAAAATGAAACGCTTCCACATGAAAATGAAACGCTTCCGGCAGGTTTTAAACCGCCTGAGCATGAGACTGATACGGTGTGCGCAGAAACACAACCGGTCACAGAATGTCAGACGCAAGTTGCACCAGAGCAACATATATATGAAATCCCGCTTTCACCGGAGCTTCAGAACAGAGTGAGGGAGCTTGCAGACCAATACGAGCTGTCCTATGAGCTTGTATTGGCAGTGATTATGACAGAGAGCTCCGGCAGGGCGGACACGGTAGGCGATGGTGGAGACTCCATCGGGCTTATGCAGATACAGCCCAAGTGGTACGGAGAGCTGATTGCCAAGACCGGCTTAAGTGTGGACAAGCCTGTTGAGAATGTGGAGCTTGGAATCAGGATACTCCTTGGGTTTATCGAGGAGAACAACGGAAGCCTTGACAGGGCACTGAAACAGTACAACTCTGGAACCCCGGACTATCCGGGTAATGAGTACATAGAGAAGGTATATGAATGGCTTGATTACTTTGAGGAGGCAGCAGATGACGGAAGAACAGTTGATGAATAAGATGCGCGGTTCCGCAGAGGAATACCGGGAGCTGATACATAACCGGCAGTATGTCCGGGCGGTGAATCTATATAACGAGGTCAGAGCGGTGGCGGTCTATGTGGAGCTTCCGGAGGACAGGCTTGAGGAGCTGTTCGGCAAGTATGACCCGGAGGATAAGAATGTCCAGAATGGTCTGTTTGACCGGAGAAATGTTACTTCTGTGGCAGACAGGGCTCTTAAGCAGGAACTTGAAGAAAACCGCAGGGGAAACCCGACACAGATACATGACTTTGAGCACTATCTCCCCCGAAGCTATTTTCTTGAAAAACAAAAGAGGTAATGTTTCACAAAAGAAACATTACCTCAAGGTATTCGTGATACCTGCATCGACAAAAACATTGTATCACGGATACGTTAAAAAGTCAATGAAAATGCGGCTTTGACCGCGTTTTCATAACAATCTAAGTATATTAAAGTTATGACGAACGAGAGGGTGATACATTGTACTGGAGAGACACATGGAGATTCAATGGATCCATAGAGTATGAGTTTAAATATGCAGGCAAGTATGGAGCCAAGGGGGAGAAGAGAGGCAAGAGAAAGAGAGCTTCCCCCGAACAGATTAAAAAACAGAACCAGTCCATCAGGGAGAACAAGGTCAGGAGGATCATCAAGGCGAATTTCACGGAAGATGATTTATGGTGCACTGTGAAATACAAGGCAGGTGAACGTCCACCGCTTGAACAGGTGCGTGAGGACATTAAGAAGTTTCTTAGGCAGGTCAAGGCAGAGTACATGAAGCATGGAGCGGGACTTAAATATATCAAGCGCCTTGAGATAGGAGCCAGAGGAGGAGTCCACCTGCATATACTGGTCAATCGCATAGAAGGAGTTAATACGGACAGGCTTCTCCAGAAGCTGTGGCCACATGGCAGAATCAACTATGAATCATTGTATGAGTCCGGCGGCTATGCAGACCTGGCTTCGTACATAGTAAAACAACCGACCGATGAGATAGAGGGGCAGCTCTCAATGTTCACAGAGGATGAATGCAGGGAGTTTAAGAGCTACTCAACCTCCAAGAACCTCATCCGGCCACAGCCTGAGCGCAAGGAGTACCGCCGCTGGACACTCCGCGACCTTGTAGAGAACGGTCCGAAGCCGACACCGGGCTACTACATAGACAAGAACTCAATCGTGTGCGGTGTGAACCGCTACACAGGAATGAGCTATTACCGTTATACGGAATACAGGATAAAAAACGATGAGAGAGGAGGGTAAGGATGCAGCACGTCAATATTGTTACACAGTCCGGCATTAAGTCCGTAAAACCTCAAAACGGGGCGGTAGGCTATGTCCTTGAAACGCAGACGCCTAAAGGACCTGCCACACTGAGCAGGGTGTTTACCGTGAGCGAACAGACGATGAATGCCTCCGAGCTCACAGCCCTTATCGAGGCATTGAAACGTCTGCGTGAGCCCTGCAACCTCACGATATACACGGATTCGACCTACATAGCCGGAGCTATGGCACAGCGATGGCCGGACAAGTGGGAGGCAGCGGACTGGAGGACGGCAAAGGGAAAGAACGTGGCTAATAAAGAATTATGGCAGGAGCTTATGAGGCTTTTGAAAGAACATGAGGTAAGCTTTGACACAGAAAACGATATAGGCTATCAGTCATGGCTTGTGACTGAGATAAACAGGAAGGAGAGAACACATGTTTGATAAGTTTGGAGAATTTGATTCAGCAGAGGAGATTAACAGGGCGGCAGCAGCACAGAGGGCAGAGGGAGATATCGATGCGGTCATGAAAATTGCCGCAGAGAACGGGATTGATAAGGAGGATGCCGAGGATTACCTTGACGGCGTGGTTGAGGAACTCACAACACCGCTCCTCGCCGCACTTGGCAAGCTGGAAGCGGAGAGCAGGGACTTGAAGCTTGCCGGAGTGCTTCTTGACTGGACAAGCGAGCTTAAGTCAATGTGCACAGAGTCCCCGGAATTTGCCCTGGCGGTTCGACGTAAGGGCAAAGACCTTGCCGGCTACATAGCACTCACTGCTGAATCCGGCTATGAGCACAGAGCGGTGGTCGATAAGCGCATAGTCGAAAAGACAACAACCATAAAGCGGATTATGGGCTCACATGAGTTTGCCATAGGCATTCCGGACAAGCGGACAAGAAGAGGGCTTGCAGAGAAGTATTACCTCGGAAAGGAGACGGCATGAGAGCTTACAAGGGATTTACCAAGGAACTTATATCACGCTTTGGCAATGGTGAAAAAGAGACATGCTGTTTTACGCCGGGCGAAACCAAGGAGGTTGAGGCAAGCAAGACGGTATCCTGCGGCTTCCACTGCTGTGAGAATCCGTTCGAGTGCCTTGATTACTATGCCTTTAACGGCGAAAACAGATTCTTCCTTGTCGAGGCAGCAGGAGATATTGACGAGGACGATGATGAGAGGATTGCATGCACAAAAATAACCCTTATCGAGGAACTCACACCATTCAGATTCGCCATGGAGGGCATGCGGTACATAATAACCCATCCTGCGAGGAAAAAATGGCAGCAGCTCAGGATAGGTGTGACAGTAGCCAGCGACAGGGCAGAAGCCAAGGGAAGAGGCTGCATTGCCATTGCAAGAGGAGAACACCCGTCCGTGACAGGCGTTGAGGGCAGCATCCTCGGGCTGATTGTTGAAAAAGACGGCATGATAACCAGAGCCAAGCTCTTTGTGGTAACGGCAGAGCAGGCAGGGCGCAGTTATACACTTAATGCATCGCGGAAGCTGGAGGAGGAAGTCTATGAGAAGAAAGCTTGTTGAGCAGACCCCACCGCCCAAATGCAGAAAAAAGGGCTGGTGGACGATTGTGCAGGAGATAGAGAACATAATTGTTCTCAATATCTTCTGCGGTGGAAGCTTAAAATCAAGGCACTGTATAGACATATCAAAAAAAGATTATGCCACATGGCTTCCGCGCGGTGAATGGACTGCACGTAAGATAGAGTGGAGCTATGACATAGAAACTGAGTGGCAGTACAGGTATTACAACAAGAACAAGGTGAAGCTCTTCAGGCTGTCGGATAATGACAAAAATCTTCTTTTTGATAAGTTCAAGGATGAAGATGAGCTTGGCAGGTCAGAACTTGATATGACCAGTATTTTTGCACTGATAAGTCAAGCCGAATATGAATGGGCATGTGAACGAAGGGAGGAGGGCGAGAAAAGGCGCCAGAAAAGAGTTGAAGATGTCATGTCAAAAATACCGCCGCTTCCGGATGACATAGAGGACTGGTTTTATAAAACCGCAGTCGGGGAGGACTTCGCATTCAAAGATGAGGACACGGGGGAGTTCGTATGCACGATATGTCATAATGGTGCTCCGAGAGAGAAATACACTCAGGACAATGGAGAGCCGGTGAGAAACAATGATATTGTGTCCTGCCCGCACTGTGGCAGCAGGATAAGATTTAAGACACGAAAGAGGGCTGTATTCGCCTCAGAGGACGTTGCGGTTGTACAGCCTGTTGATGACACGATGTCCGTCATAAGGTTCTGCATGGTGTTTGGAAAGGTGACTGTCAAGGAGACAGACGTCCATGTGTATGAGAAAATCAGGATCCTTACAGGAAGGGGGGCGAACACGGCACCGTATAAAAA
The DNA here is from genome assembly GCA_003486385.1 of Eubacterium sp. GTDB lineage: Bacteria > Bacillota > Clostridia > Lachnospirales > Lachnospiraceae > CAG-882. The sequence continues at coordinate 47,340 of DNFT01000018.1, forward strand.
TGTGTATTACAGACAGTGTGGCGGTAAATTTGATAACAAAAGCAACTCGCAGCAGCACAAAATAGCAGATAAACAGTACATGTATCCCATTGGTATAAAAGAAGCCCTTGAAGGCACGAAAGTCGAAGCATGGACGGAGCTCTTCACGGAGTTTGCGGCAGCAGGCATGGAGCTTGCGTATGATGATTTGATAACATGTTTTGACGGAGACATGTACACGCTTATGGAGTTGCTCTTCAGGGGAAGGTTCTACAAGCTAATGTCAGAAGAAAGCGGGCGCTTCTCTTATACGGGGACATATTGCGGAGTCCTTAATATCAAAGGCACAAGCATGGAGGAGGTATTCAGGATATCAGACCGCCAGCTCATCAACCGTCTGCGTGACAGGAACGGTGACAGACTGATGCTTGAGTGGCTGCAGTGGAGCGAGCGCAATCATAAAAAGCTGTCGGACAAGGTTCTGGCATGGCTTATGAAAAACAGACTTCATACAAGCAGCATGGCTTGGGCAAAGCTGAGGTTCAGTCCTGAACAGGCAATGAATTACATAGAGCGCCAGCGCAGGGAGCAATACAGTGGAAAGAGTATCAGGGAGGTAATCAGCCAGTATGAGGACTACATGGACATGTGCCGGAGGCTTAAGAAGGACACATCCGATGAGATTGTATTCCGTCCGAGGGAGCTCAGGCGCAGGCATGATGAAGCTGCGGCGGAAATCAAGGAAAGGGAGGCTGAGATTACCGCAGATGAGTATTCACAGAGATACCCTAACGCGGAGAAGGTTCTTAAAGAGATAGCCGGAAAGCTGGAATACCGCAACGACAAATACATGATTATTGTGCCGGAGAAGAACATCGACATTGTAAAAGAGGGCAGGGAGCTTCACCACTGTGCCGGAGCCAGTGACCGCTATTTTGACCGAATAGCCCAGAACGAGACGTATATATGTTTTCTCCGCAAGACCGAAGAGCCGGACAAGCCGTATTACACCATCGAGGTTGAGCCGGGAGGCACGATACGCCAGCACCGCGGCATGGATGACGAGGAACCGGAGATTGAGGAAGTAAAGCCTTTCCTGCGTGAGTGGCAGAGAGAAATCAGGAAGCGCATGAGCCATGAGGATCATGAGCTGGCGGCGGCTTCCAGGCAGAAAAGGGAGGAGAATATCAGGGAGCTGCAGGAAAAGAACAACACAAGGGTGCTTAAAGGACTTATGGAGGACTTCATGGAGGCAGCAGGATATTAAAAAACACGATAAACACTAAATGGGAGAGGTTTATATGGACGTAATAACATATCAGAAATCATACAGGGAATATAAAGCGGAGCTTGACAGCGAGCTCCAGAAAACAGCGGAGGGCTTTGTCCGCATCGGCTATCTGCTCAAGGTAGCCCGCGACACGAACGTGCTTGCGGAATCCGGCTACAAGACGGTGGCGGAGTTTGCACAGGCCGAATACAGCCTTGACAAGACACAGGTGAGCCGTTTTATCAGCATCAATGATAAGTTCTCGGAGGACGGGTATTCAGACCGCCTCCGGACATCATATCAGGGCTTCGGCTACGCGAAGCTCACACTGATGCTGCAGCTTCCGGATGCCGTCAACGAGGCACTCACTCCGTCCTACTCCAAGGCGGAGATACAGAGCATTAAGGAGGAGGTGGACGAGGAGAAGAAGGTGAGCGACATAGAGGTATGCCTTGAAGCCTCACAGGCACCGGAAGAAGGCGGAACACTCATAGAGCGAATAGTAAAACAGCTCCTGCATGATGAACCGAGCATGTTCATAGAACTTCACAGGGAGGCACTTGGCTGTTCTGTGAATATGCAGCACTTCCAGAGAATAATGGCACCTGCAGGAGAAAAGACGTACAGTGTGCGCCTTGCCGGAGTGGGGAGAATCCTCTTAATACTCAATGATGGTTCAGATAACAGGGCAGTCAATTCAAGGACGGGAGAGTTTGAGGAAGTGACGTGGCAGCAGCTCAGGGATGCTGTCGAAAAGCTTACCGGTTTTAAAGAATGTACCGGTAAGGCAGCAGAGGACAGATGGTCGGAGCTGTTCGGGGAGCCGTACCCGCTCAATGCGCCGGAAGCAAAATCCGAAGTTGCACCGGAGCAACAGACGAAGCAGCCGGCAGCAAGAAAAGAATCCAAGGTGCAGAAAGCCAGAACCGAAAGCCCGAAAAAGCCTGTAAATCCAAAGATGGAAGAGAAAAAGCCTGTGGAGCAGATACCGGGGCAGGCGGACATAAGCGACTTTCCGGAGTATATGCCGGAGACGGTACATAAAGAAGGGTGCGAAAACACAGAAAAGCCTATAAATACTCAATGCGGAGGGCATAACCCGGTGGATGAAGAGAATGCCCCTGTGGAAGTGGTGAATATCCCGGAAACAGAGAATGGCACCGGTGCAGAAAACAAGGAGCATAAGACCGCAGATAAGACAGCAATATTAAATCTGCTTGATGAGATAAAAGCAGCAGTCGCAGCAGACCACTGGGGCACGGCTATGGTCAAGGAGCACAGCCTCAGGGAGTTGATAGACAGGGCGGCACATGGAGGGACGGATGAAGTCGAAACAGGCGAAGTGTAGGGAGTTCGGCAGGAAAGCGCGTGAGGAGATAAAAGCCCGCGATAACAATAAGTGTATATTCTGCGCTGCCGGCTACCGCATGGACGGAGCGACGTGGTACGGACAATCCCTGCTGAGCATAATGCATTATATTCCAAGGTCACATAACGGCCTTGGAATCCCGCAGAACGGAGCAGTAGGCTGTCAGTACCATCACGAGATGCTGGACAACGGCAACAAGGGCAACCGTGATGAGATGCTGGAGATATTCAGGGAATATTTAAAAGAAAACTACACGGACTGGGACGAAAAGAACCTTGTGTATGACAAATGGAAGGAGCTTAAGCAATGAAAAACAGAATATTTATCTTGATTTTGACATTAGAAATCATATTTCTTACAGGCTGCACAACAGCAGACACGGTGAGCTATAACCTTACAAAGGAAGCCGATGAGTTTAATGTGTATCGGAGAATCACCGTTACCAACGCCAGAACAGACACAATTATGCTACAGGCAGAGGGGTATATGAGTCTGGGCAATAATACCAGCAGCGAGCTTGTAGTAACAATAAAAACAGGGGAAGATAAATACTATAAGGATTATATATACCTTAATGACTGGACGTGTTATGTGGTGGAGCAGCTTGAGCCAAGTTATGTAGATAAATATCACTATGAGCTGGTTATTTACCCGGAGAGAGCTGTTCCGGAGATAGAATTTAAGTGAGGTGAACAATATGGCAGCAGTAACATTTATAATCGGAACGATGCTTGGCATTGTCGGAACGGCATTTTTCTTTGGCTGTGTAAAACAGGAGAAAGAGAATGCATATTATGAGCAGGGATATCACGATGGACTGATTGCAGGAAGGGAGAAAAAACCGGAATGAACAAAGTAATCTTAATGGGCCGCCTGACCCGCGACCCGGACATAAGAACAGCCACAGGCGAGAACACAATGACAATAGCGCGGTACACTCTTGCGGTAGACCGGAGAACAAGAAAAACCGACACCGGCGAACCAACAGCAGACTTCATAAGCTGTGTGGCATTCGGCAAGGCAGCAGAGTTCGCCGAGAAGTATTTTCACCAGGGCATGAGAGTATTGATTACAGGTCGCATACAGACCGGCAGCTACACCAATAAGGACGGACAAAAAGTATACACAACGGATGTCATTGTGGAAGAGCAGGAGTTTGCGGACAGCAAGGCAGTAGGACAGACCGGTTCAACAGGAATTCCGGTATCACGTCCGGAGCTTACAACAGAAGACGGCTTCATGCAGTTACCGATTGGTGTAGAAGAGGGTGGTATACCATTTGGCTAGGAGGTTTGCAATGAATGAGGCTATTTTGAATTTGATTAGTAATGAGCAGATGAGGGAAAGCTGCTATATCAAGGCGCAGAATATCATAGAGAATGCAGGGCTAAAGAGTATAGAGGTTGACAGGACACAATTCACGGCAAGGAATGACAACAATAAGCTTATCATAAGAATTGCCGTTAAGAAGTTCACAAAGCATACTGTGAGCTCCAATGAACTGAGAGCATTGAAGAGAATCCCGGAGTATCGTCCTGTATATGACCGATATAAACGCATGAGTCACTTCGAGCATAGACCATTGTATGAGTGGGGCTACATAGAATTTGAGTATCTCCAATCCAATAATCATTAGACAGAACACATATTCTGTAGTATAATGAGACCATAAAAACAGCGCCACAGAGCCGAATATATGAAGCAAGATAACAGCTTCGTGTATCCGGCTCTTTTTATTTTGCTTACAGACAGGGAAAACGTATCGGGAACAGCATTTCGCAGGTGGGAAAGGAGGCAGCAGCATAGATGGCAAAGGGAAAATACGAGACGTGGCAGGAAGACGATAATATAACGCTTCTTGAAGCCTGGGCGAGGGATGGTCTGACACAGGCTCAGATAGCCAAGAATATGGGAATTTCACTTTCTACGCTTAAGGAATGGCTTAAAAAGTATCCGGCCATTTCGGCTGCCTTAAAAAAAGGGAAGGAGCTTGCGGACTATGAAATGGAGAACGCCCTTTATAAGAAGGGTATAGGTTATACAGTCACACTAAAGAAGCCAATCAAGGTAAAAGAGACAGAATATGATAACGGAAAAAAGATAAAAGAAACCGAGAAAATCGAGTATGCGGATGTTGAGGAGTACATTCCACCGGATGTGACAGCACAGATTTTCTGGCTTAAGAACCGTAAACCGGAGTCATGGAGGGATAAGCGTGAAGCTCCACCGGAGAAAGAGGAGTACGAGGATGATGGATTTATCACGGCGCTTAAGCAGACGGCGAAAGAGGTGTTCGATGGCGCCGGGGGAGTTGAGACAATGAGTGATAAAGAGCGGGAGGCAGCAGATGAAGCAGACAAGACAGCAGACGTTCAGGTATAGTGCATTCTCGGCTAAACAGAAGATGGTGCTCACATGGTGGATGCCTGATAGCCCATACCATGACAAGGACGGCATAATATGTGACGGCTCAATCCGAAGCGGAAAGACTACATGTATGGGACTGTCATTCGTAATATGGGCGATGGAGACCTTTGACGGACAGAACTTTGCCATGTGCGGCAAGACAATACAATCCCTGAGGAGAAATGTCATCAAGCCGCTCAAAGGTATGCTCAGTTCGCGCGGGTACGGAGTGGAGGAGCACCGCTCCGAGAACAGCCTGACTATCACAAAGGGTTCAGTAGTGAATGAGTTTTACCTGTTCGGCGGGAAGGATGAAGGCTCCCAGGATTTGATACAGGGTATCACGCTTGCAGGCTTGTTCCTTGATGAGGTTGCCCTGATGCCGGAGAGCTTCGTCGACCAGGCAACAGGGCGCTGTTCTGTCGAGGGTTCAAAGTACTGGTTCAACTGCAATCCGGAGGGACCGGATCACTATATAAAGACGCAGTGGATTGATCGTATCGGCGAAAAGAACCTCATAAGGATACATTTTACCATGCATGACAATCCGAGCCTGTCGCAGCGCATTATACAGCGTTATGAGAGCCTTTACAGCGGGGTGTTCTATGACCGTTTTATCCGTGGCCTGTGGGTGCTGGCATCCGGAATCATCTTCCGGTATTTTGCGGATGATGATTCACCGTATCTGTTCGGTGATGAGGAGATATTCAGCCCGGAGGGAAGACCGCTGCAGCCATTCTCCAAGGTTGTAATGGGAATCGACTTTGGAGGAAACGGCTCTAAGACAACCTTCTGCCTTACAGGGTATCAGGGAGGCTATCACAGCTTCAAGGTGCTTGAGGAGGCAGGGCTGCCGGTAACAGAGGCGGTGGATTCCAAGGCGATATGTGATAAGTTCATAGAGTTTTACAGGTATTGTCTTAACAAGTATCACCGGGTGGACTGGATTTTTCCGGATTCTGCTTCACCGACAATGATTAACTCACTCATAGGAGCCGCAAGACAGGAGGGCTTGCAGTTTCAGAACATAAAGGGCTGCCGCAAGAATGAGGTGGCGGACAGACCGAAGCTCATAGACCTGTTATTAAACTCAGGGAGATTGAAGATAAACAGGCGATGTGTACAGTTGCGCAAGGCTATAGCGTCGCTGAGGTGGGACGAGAAGAATCCGGACATTCCGGAGGATCTTAATATTAACAACTGCAATGACTGGTGGGACGCGTTCTGCTACACCCTGCTGGACTTTGTAGAATACATTGAACTTGATAGGAGGAGCTAATGAAGGATAATTCAATTAACGCGGTGGTAAAGAGAAAACTTAACGAACTGGGCTTTACGAACTGCAATGATATACCGTACGGATACATAAATGTCTGTGACTCATGGTACTGCAATGAGCCTATAGAGAATTTTCATAACAGGAAAACGATACAGGGTGAGAAGTATGAACTCAACAGGCTGAACTTCGCAAAGAGACTATGCTCAGATGAAGCGAACCTGTGTGAGGTGATTGAGATAAATGCAGGAAAGAAGAACAGCCAGTTTGAGGAGGTGAAGCGAATCTTCGAAAAGAACAACTTTGCCACAATGTATCGCCGCCAGCTTGAGAGGATGACGGCTAACGGAACGGTGGGGGCCTATATCCGAATTGCCGGAGCGGAGGAATATGACGATGGCTCTTTAAGAGGCGGGGACATTAAAATAAACTATGTCAATGCAAGCGGAATCATCCCGCTCACTATAGAGAACGGAGAGGTGCTAGAATGTGCTTTCTACGGAGAAAGCATAAAAGCAACCAGGAAGGTGATAACGCTTGTAGTGTTCACTTATGCTGAGGTTTACTCAGTGTCAACGTATGAGTTTGACACAACCGGCAACCAGATAAGTGCCACGGAGAATATCAGGCTTGGTGAAATAAAGCCGTTTGCGCTCATGGAGAATGCAGAGGTAAATAATTTACAGGACATGGAGGGCTTCGGACTGCCGAAGCTCTGGAACTCCATACCGTACCTTAAGGTGCTTGACCTGTGCTTTAACATCCTTTATTCGGATGTGGACAAAGGCGAGAAGATAATCATGGTAAATGAGATGCTCTGTGAGATGGACCAGTACGGCAGGCCGATTCTCACCACGGAGCAGAAAAAGCTTTTTGTGCTTATGGGTGCAAAGCTCCCGGATCAGAAGGAGGTATACCACGAATACAATCCGGAGATAAGGATTGAGGCGATAACAAAGGTATTCGAGCTGGTGTTATCGCTTGTATCGATGACCTTCGGCTTCGGGACGAAGAAGTACACCTTCGAGAACGGCAGGATTACAACCGCCACGGAATACATAGGAACCAAGCAGGACCAGCTTCATGAGCTTAACAGGCAGAGGCAGCAGGCTGTTCAGTACATAACAGGGCTTGCAAGGGCAATCATGTGGTATTCGAACACCTTTTCGGGTACAGCGTATGACATAGACACGGATATAAAAATTGATTTCAATGACAGCTATATCCGTGATGAGGAGGCTGAGCTTGAGGATATGAGAAATGATGCTCTGCAGTTCAACATACCGAAGCTCACACAGTGGTATCTTGCCAAAAAGTACAATCTGTCGGATGAGGAGGCAGCGGCACTTGTAGCTGAGAATATGGAGAAGGATGAAGGCAATGATGGGGAAGGTGAGGAGTAATGCTGAGTGATGAGCAGGTTGATGTGCTGTCCGAGGCACTTATGCCATACTTCGATGAGCTGGAGCAGTGGGTTATACAGGACGTTGTGAGAAGACTCGATAAGACTTTGACCTATTCCGGCACGATTGAGAATGAGCTTGCTGCGATGAAGAGCCTCGGATATAGTCCGTCTAAAATACGGCGTGAGGCGATGAAACTCCTTGGAGCTGATAAGAACCTTAAGAAGCTTATCGCGGAGCAGACAGCGGAATATAAACGTGAATATGCAAAGATGATGGAGAAAATCAATCGTGAAGCGGCTAAGACAGGTGCAGACATGGTGTACAAGGCATCTGACATAGCACAGGCGGAGGATAGAAAGATATGGAATGAATCAGGGAAGAAGCTTAAAAAGGGAGACTTCCTGCATCAGCTCAGTGAGGTGTTCAGTGACCGGATGGAGGGAGATTTGCTGAATCTGACAAGGACAGCAGGCTTTAAAAGCGGAATGTCATACATGGATGCGCGCCAGGCATACACGCACAGCCTCAACAATTCAGTGCTGAGGATGGCAAGCGGCGTGAGTACTATAGAGCGTGAGCTGACCAGCGTTATACATGAGCTGGCACAGAGCGGCATTCGCTCAGTCAATTATGGCACCAACCGCTCACAGCACATAGAGAGCGCAGTGCGCACCGCACTAAGGACAACTTATAGCCAGCTCTCCGGCGCAGTGATGGACAAGGACATTAACCAGACAGGTGAGACACTTGTGTATGTCTCACAGCACTGGGGAGCGCGTAACAAGGGAGAGGGAATAGAGAACCATGAAGCATGGCAGGGCAAGGTGTATAAGCTTGATGACTGTGAATATCCGGAGGAGGAGAAGCGCATAGGACAGAAGATAACAAGCCTTGTGGAATCCACGGGCTATGATGCAACAACATCTACCGTGGTGGACCCCAGGGGACTTCACGGCTACAACTGCCGCCATAGCCATTATGCCTGGTTCGAGGGTGTATCTGAGAAGCCAAAATACAAGCCGGAGCCACCACCGAAGGAGATAGATGGCAAGGTCTATGACTACTACGCCATGACACAGAAAATGCGCCGGATGGAGCGTGACATACGAGCAATGCGTAAGGAGCAGATAGCACTTAAAGAGCTTGGAATGGATACGGAGCGGCAGCAGGAGCTTAAGAAGAAAATCAGCAGGAGCATGAACACATATAAAGAGTTTTGTGACAAGTGCGACATACCGCCAAAGTATGAGCGCACAAGGGTGGAGAAGGTCGGGACGGACATTAAGAAGACGCAGGCGTATAAAGACTATGAGAAGATGGAGAAGGAAACTGGTTCAAATAGCGAAAATACATCACAAGAGAAAATATCAGTAGAAAATTCAAAAAAACAGCGATATAATAGAACTATTGAACAGTTAGAGGCTGTAGCCGCTGACATTAAAAACAATATTTCACAATACAGTGATAGACCTTCAAAGTGGAGTGGAAAGATAAATGTAATTGACAAGTATAAGGATGAAGGTGTATTAGGAAATAAAGAATGGAATTGCAATATCATGGTTGTTGCTAATGCTGATGATGGTGTTTTATGGCATGAGATGTTACATTCTTGTTCCGTAAGTTATTATGATCCTAAAGTGTATTTAGAAAATAAGTATATTGAAGAATCAAGCGTAGAATATCTAAAGCAACAGATATGCAAAGAAAAAGGAATAGAAAGTATAGCTGGTTATCCGGATAAAGTTCAAATACTTGAAAATATTAACAAAGCTTTTGGGTATGGAACAGACATCGACTTTGCCAAAGAATTATTTAATATACCACTGCCAGAAAGATATCAATGGCTAGAGGATAAAGTTGATAGTGATTTAAGAATATACCAAGCTTCATTTGAAGATTATAATGAGGTTATGAAATTTATCGAAAAACTGAAAGGTGGAGATAATGGCTGATATAAAAGGACTAATATCACAACTTCAAGAGAGTGAAAATAAGTTTATCATAACGGATTCATCAACTACAGCGGAAAGATTGAGAGCAAAGATTATTCAGCGGAAAAAATCAGAGGATGAATGTTTAAAATTAAAACAAGAGATAATGGATTTTTTTGCTACGAATCCTTCTGCTGAAGAAAAAGAAATTCTTTGGGCATATACTGAATCTTTGTGGATGGAATGCTCAGCTATAGAGATAAAAAGACAAGTTGCACCAGTACAACAAAAATAAAAAAATATTTGCATTTATAGAATATATGTTCTATAATAGTCCAGGGTGGTAAAATTGCAGACAACGGAATATGAGTGGATTGCCTGCCCGATATGTGGAAACCCACACATGACGAAGGTTATGGGTGACACGCAACTGTATCGTTTCCCGGCATTTTGTAAGCGGTGTAAAGCGGAGACGATAATAACAACGAACCAGAACAAGAGAGCCTTAGCGCCGAATAATTGATTTTTCCTGACATTAACAGGGAGAATTGGTTGTTCGGCGCTTTTTGTTTGTTTTGAACAGGGGAAGGAGCAGAGATGGATTTTTTAGAGATTTTAAAAGCCAACGGTATTGAGATGCCGAAGGATAAGACCGAAGCCATCACAAAGGCGGTCGGTGAGAACTATAAGACAAACAGCGAGTACGAGAAGGTGTCCGGTGAACTGGACACGGCGAATAAGAAAATACTTGCCAATGACACAGCCATCAAGGATTTAGAGGGAAAGCTTGCCGGCTTCAAGGATGTTGATGTGACAGCTCTTAACGAGCGCATTAAGAATCTGGAGACCGAAAAGAGCACGATTGAGGCGGACTATAAGAAACAGATAGAGGACAGGGATTTCAATGACCTGGTGAAGGATGCCATTACAGCCGTCAAGGGAAAGAACACCAAGGCGATTATGGCACTTCTTGATACGGACACATTGAAGAAGTCCAAGAACCAGAAGGACGATGTGGCAGCAGCCCTAAAAACACTCACTGAGGCTGAGGACAGCAAGATGCTGTTTGGTGAGCCACAGTCAACAGGAAATAGGAAGGATGTCGGTGGACATGTTCCGGATAGCGGAGCTGGATCACAGGCGGATACATTAACAGGTGCTCTTGCGGCACACTATAACAATTAACAGGAGGTAAGGGAAAATGCCAATAAGTTTAGCAGAAGCAAAAGTCGGTATGGCAGACAAGGTAGACCAGCAGGTTGTAGATGAGTTCAGAAGGGCGTCATTATTGCTTGATATGCTTATTTTCGATGACGCGGTGTCACCGGGAACAGGCGGAAGCACATTGACATACGGCTATACGTGTCTTAAGACACCGTCAACGGTAGCAGTCAGAGAGCTTAATACGGAGTACACACCGAACGAAGCAAAGAGAGAGAAGAAAACCGCAGACCTTAAAATTTTCGGCGGTTCCTATCAGATTGACCGTGTCATCGCACAGACATCCGGTGCGGTTAATGAGGTTGAGTTCCAGATGAGAGAGAAGATCAAGGCAGCAGCCAACTATTTCCACATGCTGGTTATCAATGGCACTGGAGCAGGCTCGGGAGCCGGTTACGTGACCAATACATTCGATGGCTTAAAGAAGATTCTTAGTGGCTCTGATACAGAGTACACTGCTAAGGATGTTGATATTTCAACATCAGCGCTCCTTGATACCAATTACAATGCGTTCCTTGATGCGGTAGATACGTTCATCAGTAAGCTGGCGGAGAAGCCTGATATTCTTATGATGAACACGGAAATGCTCACCAAGGTCCGCTCTGCGGCGAGAAGAGCAGGTTATTATGACCGCAGCAAGGACGATTTTGGCCGCGCAGTTGAGACTTACAACGGAATTAAGCTTCTTGATGCAGGATATTATTACAACGGCTCAACAACAGAGCCTGTTGTCGCAATTGAGACAGATGGCTCAACCGCTATGTACGGTATCAAGATAGGACTCAACGCATTCCATGGGGTATCACCGAAGGGTGACAAGATTATCGCCCAGCACCTTCCTGATTTCAGCCAGGCAGGAGCAGTAAAAGAGGGTGATGTCGAGATGGTGGCAGCAACAGTACTTAAGAACAGCAAGATGGCGGGCGTTCTTAAGGGAATTAAGATAAAGCCGACAGAGTAGAAAATAATGGGGGTGAGAGTATTAACAGCTTAACTATAACAGTGGACTGGGAGGACTATCACTCCCGTTTTGCTGGCAGTAAATTGACGGAGGAACAGTTCACGGCTATGGCATATCAGGCATGCAGCCGTGTAAAGCGTCTGTGCAGACCGTATGTCCTTAAAGCTGTCCTTGAAAATGAGGATGACTACCGCAATGACAGGCTAAAGGACGCGGTATGCTGCGTGATAAATGAGATGTATGAGCAGGGCAAGGTTGGAGCAGGCACCGGGGTAACTTCGGTATCGAATGACGGCTATTCGGAGAGCTATGCAGTCACTAAGAAAACGGATGCCGACTTGGAGCTGGATACACTGGCAAAAAACCAGCTTTATGGTACAGGCATGATGGGGGCATTGTGATGTTCAATGATACGGTGACTTTTTATTCTTATGACGCTGATACGGAGAGCTGGAAAAGAACCGTCATAGCTGGCTGCCAGTGGTCGGCGGAGACAGTAAAAACGGTGTCCACCGATGGAAAGCTCAATATCTCCAAGGTGGTGAACATCACAATTCCGGTTGAGACAGCAGCTATGCCGGAGCAGTACATAGATTACCGCCTGTACAGCACACAGGCGGTCAAGGACGGCTTTTTCACTATCAACCCTACCACTAATATGGATGTGGTTGTTTTGGGCGGATGTGAGGCTGAATTGACACCGGAATATACCCTGTCACAGCTGGTAAGGGAACACATAGCCGCAACGGTGTCATCTGTGGCGGATAACACCGGCAGACCAAGGCTTAAGAATATCAAGGTGGTGGCGCGATGATTGATGTGACTGTTAAATTGCCGGAAGCAGGGGCAATGATGAAGAAGCTGGGCTTGGATCAGCGCGGAGAGGTTCAGAGGGTAATTGCAGAGGAAGCATTAGGGTTATGTGATTCAATTGTGCCATTCAGGAGTGGCATGCTTAAGCAAAGTGGACATGTTGAAAATAATGGCGAATGCATAGTTTGGAATCAACCGTATGCACGATATCAGTATTATGGAATGCTCATGGTTGACCCTCAGTACAAGAAAGGTGCTATGTTCAATCCTGATTATGGCTTTTGGAGCAGACCGGGTGTGCAAAAAGAACTTACAGATAAGCCTTTGGAATATAATGGGCAAGGCGAATCCCACTGGTTTGACAAGGCAATGCAGAATGGCGGGCGGGAAAAGCTTATCGAAGTAGCCCGCAAGGAGGTGCGAAAACGCAGTATATGACAGTGGTAGAAGCGATTGTGAAATGGCTCAAGGAAGCCAGGATAAATAAGATAAGCACGGATGCCCTGCCGGGACAGTCCGTTGCGTATGGGATAGCGAAAGCACCGACGCAGAATGTCAAGACATTCGTGTCCGGCAGAAAGATATATACAGATTACTATGATTTTCTGGCACGCTTAGACAGCAAGACGGACGCGGAGAGGGTCAATAATCATAAATTCATGGAGGGACTTTCTGAGTGGATATATGAGCAGAATGTACAGGAGCTGTATCCGGAGCTTCCGGAACATCTTAAGTGCAATGATATATCGGTAAGCACACCATTCCACATGCAGGCGGCAGACGAGGACTCCGCCGTCTATGCATTCACTATAAAAATTAAGTATGGGAAGGAGAAATAAAAATGGCAGAAATGAGAGAAAAGTTGATGCATTTCTTTGATATCGGAGACGGTACAGAGAATTATGTACTGCTTGGTGATGGTATCAGTTCACTCACGGAGGAGTTTAACCCTGAGAATGAGACAAAACACTATATTCATCAGTCCAGCGGAACAGCTAATGTGAAATCGTACGCACCATCCATGTCCGTTGAGAAGGAGTACATTAAGGACGAGGAGCTTCAGAAGTGGATAGACAAGAAGGTACGTGAGCTTCCTACAGGGGCTTCCGCCAGAAGCAGCTATATAAGGGTCAATGCCCTTGAGGAGCCTGTCTCTGATGGAGTATGGCCGGCAGTCAAGAGGGCTTGTGCATATCAGTTTGATTCTATCGGCGGTGAGGGCGGCTCTGAGCTTGTCAATGCTATGACACTCAGCGGTGTCGGGGATGGCATTCAGGGAAGCTTTAATGTGTCAACAAGAAAGTTCACACCGGGTTCCGGTGAATAGGAGGTATTATGCCAAACATTATCAGAATCAGCAGGGGAATAGAGATAAATGTCAACGAAGCAGGTGACACAATATGCATTCCGGTTGATGACATGAACTTCATTGATAATTATAACAATGTTCTTGATACCTTTGACCGTATAGACAAAGAGATAAAGGAGAAAGAGGGCACCCTGGCACCGAAGGAGGAGCTCAGGTTCATTATCGAAAAGACCAGAGAAGTAATGGATGGGATTAATAACCTATTCATGGACGAGCAGTGCTGTAAAAAGGTGTTCGGCAATATTGTCCCATCGCCGTATCTGCTGGCGGATTTCTTTGAACAGCTCTGTCCGTACATTGAAAAATATGCGGATGAGCGGCAGAAAAAAATAATGGATAAGTACAGAAAGCCGGTTAGGAGAAAATAATGCTTAATGTGCTACTAGAGGACATGCCGGAGGAATACGAGGGTTATCGAATAGACCCGGATTTCCGGACAGGTATTCTAATCTCAATGTGTCTTTCAGATCCGGAGCTTAACGAACTGGAGCAGCGTCTGGTGGCGGTCAATTTATTGTTTACAGATAAAATACCCCCGCCTGAGCAGGCAATGTCAGGAATAAGCTGGTTTATGAATGCCAACAACCATGATAATTATGACGGAGTGAAGCAGTCCGAAGTGATACTTATGGATTACGGAGTAGACCAGTGGAGAATATATGCGGCATTCATGGCACAGTATCATATAGACCTTAACAAGGTCAATATGCATTGGTTTATCTTCCGGGGGCTTCTTGATAATCTGTCGGAATGCAGCTTCACGGATGTGATGCAGCTTAGACAGAAGAAGATACCATCCTACCTGTCAGCGAAGGAGAAGGAAGAGTTCAAGAGAAAACAGAAAATATTCCAGCTTGGAAAGACAGGCAAGGTCAAAGAAGATGATTTTACCGAAAGTGAGAAAGCAAGAATAGCAGAGTTCTTAAAATATGCGAATATAAAAAAATAAAAGCCATGTAGCGCCTCAGAGCCATTGGCACCTAATGATAAGGTGTTAGTGGCTTTTGTTTCAGGAAGGAGGGCACATGGGAAAAGAAGATGCAGACGGCTATGTACGTGTCAAGATAGACGTTGACACGTCGCAGGAGAAAAAGATTAAGCGTTCCCTGGAGGATATTCAGGATGATGCGGACAACGCAAAAAGAAAACTGGATGCGTTAAAAGAGACAGGTGTTGATGAGAACGCGAAAGCCTACCGTAAGGCAGCGGAAGACCTTGAAAAATACAACAAAGAGCTTGATGAATATATAAGAAAGCAGAAGGAAGCAGAGACCGCCGCGGCGAGCCGGGCTAAAGCTACCCAGACCGGCGATTTTGACAGTATCAGTGATCAGGTGGAGGACTATGAGACGCGCCTTCGAATGCTCCGCAACAAGGGCTATGGTCCCGGTGATGAGCATTTTGATGAGCTGTATATTGCATGGAAAAACGCGGCGGATGCGGAGAAAGAGTACCTTGCTGGGCTTGAAAAGCTAACGGACAAGGGAAAAGAACTGGAAGCGGAGAGAGCGCGTAAAGGGGAAGAAACACAGCAGAAGGTATCACAAAAACGCGAGGAAGAGGCGCGCAAGCTTGCAGAGCAGGCGGCAGAATATGAACACTTGAATAGGCTTCGTGCCAATGCACAGGTGCGTGATAAAGACCTTGTGAAGCTTCTTGAAAGGCAGGAAGCCATCACAGCACGCATGGCAGAGCTTAAGCGCGCAGGAGTGGGCGAGGGCTATAAGGAGTATGATAGCCTGAGCCAACAGCTAAAGGATGTCAACAGCTCCATAGCAGAGTGCAGGGACGGTTTTAAAAAGGTTGGTAAGAGCAGTAAGAAAACCTTGGAGACATTGAACAAGAATACCAGGAAAACCTACGGAATGTTCGGTATGCTGGCTTCAAGACTTAAGGGACTGGCTCTGAGCCTTCTTATATTCAACTGGATTTCAAAAGGCTTTAACGCTATGGTTGCCGCCATGAAGGAGGGCTTCAAGAATCTTGCTTCGTATTCCAAGGAATACAACAGTGTGATGTCCGCATTCATGAGCAGTCTGGCAGAGCTTAAGAACAACCTGGCAGCAGCATTTGAGCCGATTGTAAACACGGTCGTGCCATACCTCACACGGATGGTCAGTGGTCTCAATGCGGCGATAGAATCATTCAGCCGGTTCATTGCCTATATGAGTGGTAAGAACACCTATACACGGGCAAAAAAACAGATGCTTGATTATAAAAGCACTGTGGACAGTACAAATAAGTCGCTTGCGGATTTTGACAAGCTCCATGTGCTCAACGATAACTCATCCGGCGGAGAGAAGACAGGTGCGGATGCATTTGAGACAGTCAACATCGGAGAAGTTCCGGAGAGCTTCAAGCAGTTCAAGAACATCTATGAATCCTATGTAAAGCCTGTATTTGAGAGATTCAAAAAAGCTATAACATGGTTTGGCGGCGAAGCTAAGGGCGTTCTTACCAATATCTTCGGTGATATAGCGGATGGTGCCGGGAACCTTTGGAACAGTATTAAGAATCTCTGTGATCAAATGCAGCCGTATCTGGAACCGTTATTCGATAATATCAAAAAAATGTTTACGGTACTGTTTGAGGTGATGTCCGGGATATGGGAATCTATAGGTGCTCCGATATTCGGATTTATTGTCCAACTGCTTCAGGATACGATAGATTATTTTGCCGGGCATACAGGAGAAATGTCGGATGCTTTCGGTGAGTTTGTAGATAATGTGGAGGATAGCTGGGAGAATCACCTCAAGCCGGCATTGGAGGCTATAGGGAACTTTCTGGATGAATGGTTGTTGCCGGTATTCAGAGAGGCATTTAAAAAAGGTATTCTTCCGATGATCGGAGATACTTTTAAGGCAATTGATGAACTTGTAAATGATTCATTTCTCCCGATATTTAACGGTATCTGCGAGTTCCTTGAGGGTACATTTAGTTTAGATTTTGAAAAAGCCATGAATGGCATTAAAAGTATTGTCAGAGGCGTTATTAACGGCATAATCATTCTTGTTCAAGCCGGTATAAATATTGTGATTGACGGAATAAATGCAATCATTGGCGCGTGGAACAGCATTGCGTCCAAGGTACATGCACCGACACTTGACCTTGCAGGCAAAGTAAGCCTTCCGAAGCTTCAGGAGGATGGAAGCTGGAGTTCACTTAGAGTTGGTAACACTTCCAGAGGATATGATTCCGAAACAGGAAGAACATACGGAGGACATCAGGTATCAGGTAATACCGGTGAGTCGGTATTTTATGGTAATTCTAATCCTAGATATAAATACGGAGCACCATCGGACTGGAAGAACAACAACGGTCTTTCAAACAGCGTTAAGGCAGGCAGTACATTTGGCGGAAATGAGAACAACACATACATCTTCGAGGCTAAGCTTGATGGTCAAACACTTTTCAAAGAGGTGGTCAATCAGGATAAGCTGCAGAAGAAACGGACAGGCTATAGTGCATTGGCAGATTAGGAGGTAGAAGGATGGCATTTGAGGGTTGGTTGATCAAGTTCGGCAATGTGCAGCTCCCTAACTCATACCTTCTAGCTGATGGATGGGAGAGCACACCGAATCAGAGAATTGAGATAAAAGCGTGGAGAGATGCGAATGTGCTCCTGCACAGAGATACGTCATCGAATTTCAAGACATCGCTAAAGCTCAATATCAGGGAAATGAATTTGCAGGAGAGGACAGCTCTAAAAACTGTGATAGGGCTTGCTGCTCTGCCTCAGACTGATAGGAACCAGCGCCGTGTCAATGTGACCTACTGGAATGATGAGGACCTGGAGTACAAGTCGGGTATTTTTTACATAAGTGATACAACCTACACCATACACAGGATTGACGAGAATAACAACGATATTGAATACAATGCACACACCATAGGGCTTACGGAATATTAAATGTGGATAGGAGGTGGATACTGTGGATTATAAAGAGATTTTTTATAAGGATAGCGTAGAAAAGCAGGTGACGATCAAGTCCGATGACGGACTTATCGACATTGGCAACGGCGATTTCGAGGGTGAGACGATGGAGTTGACCGAGAGCGTGTGTGATAAGGACGAGCTTACTTTCGGAGCATGTTCGGCGGCACAGCTCAGATTCACAGTATCCGGTGGGTTTTCACTGCAGGGCAAGTGGCTGAATGTTGATATTGGGCTGAAAAGCGAAGATGCATTTGCAAGTCCGTACAGGCTTGGGCGGTATAAAGTCAACTCTGATAAGCCAACGGCGGACAGAACCAGTCGAAAGGTTATAGCCTATGACGCTCTATATGACATTCTTCAGGCTGATGTTGCGGGCTGGTATAACACTATTCTTCCGGAGGATGACAGCCGGGTATATTTGAGGGATTTCCGCGACAGTTTTTTCAATCATTTCGGTATAGAGCAGGAGGACATTACTCTTGTAAATGATGATATGTGGGTTGAGAAAACTGATAAAGCCGGTGAGCTGAGTGGCGCGGCTGTAATAAACTGCATCTGCGAGATAAACGGCTGTATGGGTCATATTGACCGGGAGGTGAAGTTTGAATATATCTACCTCGAGCCGATATCAGCTCCGGATGACATAAGTAAGAGCTTATACACTTCGGCTGCCTATGAGGATTACATAGTACAGCCAATTGATAAGCTGCAGATCAGGCAGGAAGAGGATGATATCGGGGTTATCGTTGGTGACGGCAGCAATTCATATATCATAGAGGATAATTTTCTGGTATATGGGAAAAGCTCTGCTGAATTAACCTACATAGCCAATAATATTTTTACTAAGATTAAGGGCTTAGCATACAGACCCTTTACTGTGGAGTGTATCGGGAATCCATGTATCCCTGTCGGCGCTCCGGTGCGCGTGATATCTACTTACGCAACAATTGACAGTTATGTATTTACGCGGACTCTGAAAGGTGTGCAGTCGCTTTCAGACACTTATGCGGCAGCAGGTAATGAGCACCGTACAGGCAAGGTCAATAGCATTCAGAAGCAGATTATACAGCTTAAAGGCAGGTCAAATGTGCTTTCCCGAACCATCGAGGAGACCAAGAACACAATCAGCGACATAGAACAGGGACTTAAGAATGAAATCACAGCCACAGCTTCGGATTTTGATGTGAAGCTCAGGAATCTACAGTCTGAGATAGATGGACAGATAGAAGTGATTAACGGCCATGGTCAGCCGGTACTGGATAATTACCCGGCGTACAACTGGACATCTGGACCTAGGACAGGGGATAAGCTGGTTGAGGGCTTAAGGTTCACCTATTCTGATGAGGTGTATCGCAAACACCAGAGGACATTGTTCTTCGATGAGGATACAGCGACCACTTATCGTTTTATAAAAAAAGATGAGATGTGGATATGGGAGCCGTTGGGAAACACGGAGTACTCCGTGCTGCAGAAGCAGATAACAGACCTGAACGTAACAGCTCAGGGCATTACCGAAAGCATGGAGGAGCTTTCGGTCAAAATCTCAAATGAGTATATCACGCAGGTAGCAGCGGAGACTCTTGTGTCCAAGACAGCGAACGGAATTAAAGAGGATATATCCAAGGTGTACACAACGAAGGACGATATCAGCAGCTTCAGGAACAGCATTGAAAAAACGGCAGCAGGGCTTACGGCACAGATAAGCGAAATCAATGAGGCTCTTGATGGGGCAAATGAGGTGTACACCATAAGAGGACAGCCTACGCTCAGTAATTACCCGGCATATAACTGGACATCGGGACCTAAGGCAGGCGATAAGCTGGCTGAGGGTCTGCGCTTTACATACACCGATGAGAGCTACCGCAAGCATAACAGGGCATTGGTGTTTGATGAAGCTGCCGGGAAGACCTACAGATTTGTAAAAAACGGAGACACATGGGGCTTCACAGATGTGGGAGACACAGAATTCTCATGGGTAAACAGGAAACTTGCTGAGTACAAGGTGACTGTTGATGGTGTATCTGCCGACCTGTCAAAGTTCGAGACAAAAGTTGGAGCGGACTACATAACAAAAGTTGAATCGCAGGCCAGCATTAGGCTGGTGCAGGACAGTCTCACAGAGCAGTTCTCAAAGACCTATGCTACGCTGGATAATCTTGGCAATTACTCAACCACTACACAGATGAACACAGCGATAAGCGAGAGTGCAGGCGGTGTGAAAAAAGATATAACCAAAATATTGACAGACGATTATTACACAAAGCAGCAGATGTATACTGCGATAAGCGAGAGCGCCGAAGGAATTAAGAGCACGGTCGCAGCGTCAAACAGTAAATGGGATTGTGGCAGCTATGAGGGGGCGATTAGTTATTACGAGTATGGTGATCCTTGGGAAAACGGCTACAAAGCTGTTGATAAGTTTTTAAAGCAATATTATTTGGACGTATCGAATGGGTGTATATACTATTGCCATTACATAAACGGTCATGATGGAGAAATTGACTGGAAAGCAGTGTATAACTGCAAGACCACATATACACAGCTGCAGACGCACGCGGAACAGCTTGAAAGCAAATTCTCATGGCTGGTCAAAAGCGGGGACAGTGAATCCGATATGGTTTTAACCGACAGGCTGTATGAGCTTGTTACGGAGCACATTGACTTGACTGGTTTGGTTACGATTTCATCTCTGAAAGAAAGCGGACAGACCATCATCAATGCCGACAACATTCTTACCGGAACAATCAAGGCTGTGACTATTGAGGGATGTAATATAACAGGTAGTGCAATTGCGTTTGCCAATGATTCCGGTGGGTGGAATTCAGTGTTAAATTCAGAAGGGATGTGGATAATAGGCAACGGTACATTGGCTGAGCCGGATTTTCAGGTTGATAAATGGGGTTTTCTGCGCCTTGGAGGAAGAGTAAAAATGAACCCAGCAGGGGTATGGTGGGCAGATAATGCTGGAACAGAACATTTTAAATCATGGTCTGAAATTATGGGATTTTAAATTATAAGGAGGAGCAATGGGAAATTACGATATCAGGATGTTTCGAAATTCATTAAGTTCATACATTAAGAAGTCACCGATAGAACCGGAGGTTAAGCTTCTGGTTCTAAGGGATTTAACCGCGCAGACAGAGAAGGACGCAGACGAGATGGTTGTCCGCGAGGCGTCTGAACTGAAAAAGGCTGAACAGCTCAAGAAAAATGCCGTTGATAAGGCAACAGAGAAGAAAGAAAGTGAGGCATAAACTATGGCAGTAGAATATAATCAGCATACATGGGGGTATGGTGAGGAACTTACCCCCGATAAGCTTAATAATATTGAGGGTGGTGTTAAGGCAACGGCGGAGGCTGTAAATGAGGTAAATAATAATTT
>DNFT01000082.1 GCA_003486385.1 Eubacterium sp.
CACCGGGGTCTGACCCCTGTCCCAAGGAAAGGATATTATGAAACAATTTAAAAATCTGGTAAGACCATATCTTATCTGGTCATTCATATTGATTGTTGTGCCCCTGCTTCTCATTGTGCTGTATTCGGTTACCACAGGGGGGAACAGTCTTGTAAATATCCAGTTTACGGGTGAGAATTTTAAAAAGATTTTTGAACCGGTTTATATGAATGTTTTTATACGTTCCTTCAAGCTGGGTGCAATCACCACAATAATAAGCCTTATAATCGGATACATGCTTGCGTATGTTATCTCAAGGTTCAGCGATAAGGCACAGAATATACTTATACTTGCTGTAACAATACCTACATGGATTAATATGCTTCTGCGCACCTATGCGTGGATAAGCCTTCTATCGGACAATGGTATCATCAACTCGTTACTTGTGTTCCTTGGACTCGACCCGGTTACGATGATGTACACGGACTTTTCGGTTATAATAGGTCTTGTGTGTGACCTGCTTCCGTTTATGGTTATACCTATTCACACATCTCTGGCTAAGATGGATCATTCACTTATAGAGGCGGCGTATGACCTTGGAGCCAGGCCGGTCACGGCATTCTGGAAGGTAACCTTCAAGCTTTCGATTCCGGGAGTTGTAAACGGAACGATAATGGTATTCCTGCTCTCTATATCAAGCTTTGTCATTCCGAAGCTTCTCGGAGGCGGACAGTATGTGCTTATAGGAAACCTTATTGAGGAACAGTTCATTTCCGTGGGCGACTGGAATTTCGGAAGTGCTATCTCAATGTTACTTGCAGTGGCAATCCTTATCATGATAAGAATTATGAAAAAAATCGATCCCGATGAGAATGGAGGTGCTTAAGCTTGAAGAAGCGTGGAAAGTTAGGCTCAATAATATATATAGCAATCTGCTTCGCATTTTTCTATATACCTATTATCGTGACCATGGTGTTCTCGTTCAACTCATCAAAGTCACTTACAAGATTCACGGGATTCAGCCTTAAGTGGTATCAGGCACTTGTCGAGGACAGGAATATTATGAGTGCAGTCGGAGTATCACTCAGTATCGCCGTTATAGCGACAGCTGTGGCAACGATACTTGGAACCATAACAGCCATCGGTCTTTCAAGAAACCGCAAGGTTGTCAAGGAATGGCTTATAAATGTCAACAATATTCCGATTATGAACCCGGAGATAGTTACGGCAATAGGGCTGATGATTCTTTTCTCTTCAATGAAAATTGACAGAGGTTATGTGACGATGCTTCTTGCACATATATGTTTTTGTACACCTTATGTCATAACGAGTGTCTATCCGAAGGTGAGAAGCCTTGACCCTAACCTTGCCAATGCGGCTATGGATTTGGGCGCGACACCGTTTCAGGCACTCACAAAGGTTATCGTGCCGATGATTAAGCCCGGGATATATGCAGGCATGCTGCTTTCGTTCACAATGTCGCTTGATGACTTTGTTATCTCATACTTTGTAACCGGAAACGGAGTAGCCAATATCTCTATTGTCGTGTATAACATGACAAAGAGAACCAACCCTACAATCAATGCATTGTCGGCGATTGTTATTGTAATTATCATAGTTACGCTTCTCATCGTTAACCTTGTCCCGGAGGCAGTGAAGAAGAGACAGGAAAAAACAGCTGAAAAGAATAAGAAGCTGATACAGGAAAAAATAAAATAAATCAGAATAGAATGAAGAAATATAATTAAAATGTAGAATATACTGCTGAACATATAATGCGGTTATAAGATTTAATTATGGAAACAGGTTTTTTATAATGTATGTATAAGCGCAATAAAATGGCAGGATGGAGGACTGAAATGAAGAAGAAAATAGCAGCATTAATATTATGTGTATGTATGGCAGCACTTGCCTTAAGCGGGTGTGGTTCCTCGGGAAAGAAGACACTCAGGGTGTACAATGCCGGAGAATATATTGACAAGACACTTTTATCAAAGTTCGAGAAGCAGTATAACTGC
Source organism: Eubacterium sp. (assembly GCA_003486385.1). GTDB lineage: Bacteria > Bacillota > Clostridia > Lachnospirales > Lachnospiraceae > CAG-882. The sequence continues at coordinate 1,998 of DNFT01000082.1, forward strand.
AAGGTAGTATACGAGACCTTTGATTCTAACGAATCACTCTACACAAAGGTTATGAGCGGAAGTAAGTACGATGTCCTTATTCCATCGGACTATATGATAGAAAGACTTATTAAGGAAAATTACCTTCAGCCGGTCGATTGGAGCCTTATAACCAACAAGGACAATATTATTTCGGATTTGTACGGAAGAAGCTTTGACCCGGAAAACACATATTCTGTACCTTATTTCTGGGGTTCTGTAGGTATTCTCTATGATAAGACTGTTGTGTCTGAGGAGGATGCGAAGGAGGGCTGGAACCTTCTTTTAAATGAGAAGTACAAGGGTGACCTCTATATGTATGATTCAGAGAGGGATTCATTTATGATAGCACTCAAGACACTTGGATATTCAATGAACACCAAGAATTATTCGGAGCTTGATGCCGCTTATGAGTGGCTCTGCAATCAGAGAGATATCATGGAGCCTGTCTATGTAGGGGATGACGTCATCGACAATATGATTTCGGGAAACAAGTCAATTGCGGTTGTATACTCAGGCGATGCTGCTTATATCATGTCTGAGAACGATAAGCTTGCATATATTGAGCCGGAGCAGGGAACCAACATCTGGTGTGACTGCATGGTCATCACAAAAGACTGCACAGACACAGAGCTTGCCCATCAGTTTATGAACTTCATGCTTGATGAGGAAAACGCTCTTGCAAATACCGAGGAGGTTGGGTATTCTTCACCGGTTAAGTCTGCGTTCGAGGCAATGCAGGAGGATGTTTATAAGGGGATAAGTGCTTATGTAACAAGAGTCGGTTATGATAAGGATGAAGTATTTGCATATCAGGAGACAGAAATTAAGTCATACTGTGCAGACCTTTGGACGAAGGTTAAAGCTCATTAATTACCTGAGAATAAAAAATATAGAAGGAGAACGTGCTGGCTGTGGTGTGTTCTCCTTTATAATTTATAAATAAAAAATGAAAGTTGGTCAATTTTTATTGAAAAAAATTAATTAAGCAGTATAATGGGTATATACATAAAATATATGTATATACGGAACGTGTGGGAGAACAGCCATACTTACATTATTTAAGGTGAAGGGAGAGCTAATATGAACAAGACGTACAATATTTCGGTAGACTGTATCAATTGTGCAAATACTATGGAGGATATTGCCAATAACACACCGGGAGTCATAGATGCAGCTGTCAGCTTTATGACACAGAAGCTGGAAGTCGAGTTTGAGGATGGACAGGATGATAAAAAGGTAATGGCAGAGGTGCTGAAGGCCTGCAGGGAGGTTGAGCCGGACTGTAAGATTGAATTTTAATAAATCCGGGACAGGGGCAGGCTTTGGTTAAGCTGCCTGCTCCATAAATAGGTGAAGGAGTGCCATGCATACACAAAAATCAATTACAATAGTATCCAACAGAAGGAAAAGGACACTTTCAGTCAACCATATACTTTATATTCATATGCGAAGAAAGCATGCAGATGTACACATGGATAACGGAGAGGTCATCGAGACAAGAACAACTTATAAGGAATTCTGTGATATGCTCGGGGATGCTTTCATTGAGGTCAGAAGAGGTAATCTTGTATCGGTTATAGCCATACATGATGTGACGGATATGGTAAATCTTAATAACGGTATGGCAGTGGAATATACGATTAGCCGAAAAGAGGAAATAGAAAACAGATTATATCAGAGACAAAGAAATATTATTATGAATTTTTCAACGGAAGGAATTCCCGGTTCATTTGAGGAATACTGTGAATATTATAAAAGCTATGAGAATATGCCGTTTGCGTTTACGGACATTGAAATGATATTTGATGATGACTGAAATGCCATTTTCACGACACTGGATTATGCATATAGAAGCATGTCTGCGGATTAAAAATAAGAATTAGAGAAGGGAGAAAAACAATATGAGAAAAAAATACGAGGCATTGATGAACAGTATCAATGAAGGAAAGTACACGGGTCGTGAGATTATACTTGCAGGAATGGTTCTGTTTCTGACGGGAGCATTGTTTGGGGTGTTCTTTTCACCGAAAAAGCATCAGGTAATCGGAAGCAATAACAGAAACAATGGAAGTAATAACGGACCGACAACCAATCATAATCAGGGTGATAAAGAGAACATGGAAAATGAAGAAAAGCACGATTGAAAGTAGAGCAGTAAATGGGGGGATTTTATGTATACATATATAACATTAAGAGAAAGACCACAGTTAAAGAATTATGCATCAGAGTGGTTCCACAGTAAGTGGTATGTTCCAAAACAGGCATATCTTGAATGTATGGAAGCGTATATTAACAGTGAAACTGAATACGGCTGGTATCTTTGCATGGATGGAGAAAAAATCGTTGGTGGTCTGGGTGTGATTGAGAATGATTTTCATGACAGAAAAGACCTCACACCTAATATCTGTGCGGTCTACACGGAGGAGGAGTACCGCTGTATTGGGATTGCAGGGCATCTGCTTGACATGGCTGTGGAAGACCTGAGAGCAAAGGGCATATCACCTGTTTATCTGATTACAGACCATACAAGCTTCTATGAGAGGTATGGCTGGGAGTTTTTGTGTATGGTTCAAGGGGATGGTGAGCCGCACATGACGAGGATGTATATTCACAGATAATAAATTCTTAATAATTTCTTTATAATTTTATTAGCACTCACCTCTTGACATTGCTAACAACTAGGTGTATAACGTACTCAGAACAAAGGAAAGGAACCAAAAAGGGTAAAAGAAGTTACGAATTACCTTGAGATTCCTCGTACATCCCGGTTCCAAAAATGAAGTAACAGAAGGTAATAATTTTAGGTTTTGTTTTTTAGGAAAAGGAGAGATGACTTATGTTAATGCCTAGTATTTTTGGAGAGAACTTATTTAATGATGACTGGATGGACTTTGGATTCCCAGAGGTTGACAAGGCTCTGTATGGTAAGCATGCAGGACATGTGATGAAAACAGATGTGAAGGAGACAGACACAGGCTATGAGGTAGACATTGACCTTCCGGGATTTAAGAAGGATGAAATCAATGCTAAGCTTGATAATGGCTACCTTACAATAAGTGCCGCCAAGGGACTTGATAAGGATGAGAAGGATAAGAAGGGTAAATACATCAGAAAGGAGCGTTATGCAGGTTCGATGAGCCGTAGCTTCTATGTAGGCGAAGGTGTTACCGAGGAGGACATCAAGGCTAAGTACGAGGACGGTATTTTAAGACTTGTGGTTCCGAAGAAGGACGCTAAGGCTGTAGAGAACAAGAAGTATATAGCTATTGAAGGCTGATGCAATAATATATAAAATAAATGCGAAGCATCGATTTTATATGAGCAAGCAGCGAAGCGGATTGCGAATATCATTGACAAAAGGAAAGAAGCGATATATATGGATAAGAATCCAAAACACCCATTGAAAAAGAGAAAAGTACAGCAGAAGGTTAATGTGACTGCTGAGAACGGCGAGGAAGAGCATGCTTCAGGAAAGCATAAAAAGCACTATGAATAGCGGATTGAAGCAGTTTTAAGAGCCGGCTTTTGAACCGAAATTTAATATCGTTTTGAACTTACAGGCACCGCGGCAGAGATTGACGCGGTGCTTTTTTTTCAAAAAGTTATTGACTCTTACATTGCGTAATAGTTTAAAGTATACCTATCGAGAGGAGGAGATGGCAATGATGACAGTGAATGAGGTAAGTAAATTGACAGGAGTGAGTATACGCACTCTGCAATATTACGATACCATTGGACTCTTAAAACCTATTCAATATACAGAGTCAGGGTACAGGTTGTATGACGATACATCCTTGGAAAGGCTGCAGCAGATTTTACTGTTTAAGGAATTGGAATTTCCGCTTAGGGAGATTAAATGGATAATAGATGCACCTAATTATGACAGAAATAAAGCCTTAGAACAGCAGATTGAATTACTTACCATGAAAAAGGAGCATCTTGAAAATCTTATTAATTTCGCTCGAGGAATAAAAGGAATAGGAGTAAAATATATGGATTTTAAAGTATTTGACACAAGAAAAATTGATGAGTATACTAAACGAGCCAAAGAACAATGGGGACAGACTGCGGAGTACAAAGAGTTTGAGGAAAAAACGAAGAACTGGACAAAAGATGATGAAGCTGCTGTTGCAAATGAGTTTATGCAGATATTTGTGGAGTTTGGAAAGATGAAGGAAATGAATCCGGCAGACGAGCCGGTTCAACTTCAGGTAAGAAAACTTCAAGATTACATTACGGAGCATTTTTATACATGTTCTGATAAGGTTTTATGTGGGCTTGGAAGAATGTATGCCGGTGGAGGCGAGCTTACTGAAAATATTGATGCTGTCTGCGGAGCGGGTACTGCAGAATTTGCAAGTAAAGCAATTGATATATATTATATGAGTAGAAGGTAGAATTTCTATTAAAACAGGAGACTAATGCGTATGAATATGTATTTTCCGTCAAACAGCAGAATTACTCAAAAGAATGATAAAATAAGAAATCATTGAGAAAGTACTTATTGTTATGAAGTACGAACAACATATCACATTAAAAAACGGAAAGACAGCAATGCTTCGCAGTGCAGTTGAGGCAGATGGTAAGGCTGTGCTTGAGAATTTCATCAGTACACACGAAGAGACAGACTACCTGCTTCCCTATGCGGATGAGATCAGTATTGGCGTTAAGGATGAAGAGGAATTTTTAAAGAGAAAGTCAGAAAGTGAAAACGAAATACAAATAATCGCAGTTGTGGACGGAGTTGTTGTAGGTAATGCCGGAATTACTTCACTTGGAACAAGGCATAAGGTGCACCACAGAGCCGAATTTGGAATTAGTATCTTAAAGGAATTCTGGGGGCTTGGAATCGGGAAGGCATTGACAAATGCATGCATAAGCTGTGCGAAGGAGGCCGGATATGAGCAGTTAGAGCTTGAGGTGGTCGCAGAGAATACAAGTGCGGTCGCACTTTATAAGAAAGCCGGGTTTGTTGAGTTTGGCCGCAATCCCAAGGGTTTTAAGTCAAGAATCAGCGGATATCAGGAGCTTGTTTCTATGAGACTGGAACTGGATAAGTGATATTTTGTTAATAGTTTCTCAGTAAGGACACATAATAAATTCTTAATAATTTCTTTATAATTTTATTAGCACTCACCTCTTGACATTGCTAATAAAAAGATGTATAACGTACTCAGAACAAAGGAAAGGAACTAAAAAAGGTAGAAGGAGTTACGAATTACCTTGAGGTTCCTCGTACATCCCGGTTCCAAAAATGAAGTAACAGAAGGTAATAATTTTAGGTTTTGTTTTTTAGGAAAAGGAGAGATGACTTATGTTAATGCCTAGTATTTTTGGAGAGAACTTATTTAATGATGATTGGATGAACTTTGGATTCCCTGAGGTTGACAAGGCTCTGTATGGTAAGCATGCAGGCAATGTGATGAAGACGGATGTCAAGGAGACTGAGACAGGCTACGAGGTAGACATTGACCTTCCTGGATTTAAGAAGGATGAAATCAATGCTAAGCTTGATAATGGTTACTTGACCATAAGTGCTGCAAAGGGTCTTGATAAGGACGAGCAGGACAAGAATGGCAAGTATATCAGAAGAGAGCGTTATGCAGGTTCGATGAGCCGTAGCTTCTATGTAGGCGAAGGTGTTACCGAGGAGGACATCAAGGCTAAGTACGAGGATGGTATTTTAAGACTTGTGGTTCCGAAGAAGGATGCCAAGGCTGTTGAGAACAAGAAGTATATAGCTATTGAAGGCTGATGCAATAATTTATAAAATAAAAGAGAAACCCCATTACCCTTGGGTGATGGGGTGAGCTCTTTTGCAGGAAGCTTGGCTAAGCTTCTGGAGAGATGCGAAGCATCGATTTTATATGAGCATGCAGCGAAGCGGATTGCGAATATCATTGACAAAAAGAAAGAAGCGATATATATGGATAAGAATCCAAAACACCCGTTAAAGAAGAGAAAAGTACAGCAGAAGGTTAACCTGACTGCTGAGAACGGCGAGGAGGAGCATACTTCAGGAAAGCATAAAAAGCATTATGAATAGCGGATTGAAGTAGTTTTAAGAGCCGGCTTTTGAAAAGGAAAAATTGAATATTGTTTTGAACTTAAAGGCACCGCGGCAGAGATTGACGCGGTGCTTTTTCGCATTATAAAGCTATTTTTTATTACTAAGAACTATTAAAAGCAGGTTGAGTTTAGGTGGTCTGCATGTTATTATTTTAGAAGAATAAGGTATTTTTGTTGATATGTGTCAGGTATGTTTCATTTGGAAGTAAAGGGAGATATAGATGATAAGGTTTAAATGTTTTCATGGAACATCATTAGAAAATGGTCAATCTATTATTCAGGAAAATCATTTTCGTCCAAGTGATACAGACAGCTTAAGGATGGGTGTTGGAGCATATTTTTTCTGTCAGGCAGGAGAAGACGATACTTATCCTGTTAGATGTGCAAGGGAACTGGAGAAATATCATATCAAACAGAAAAAACATCCTAATCAATATGCGATTCTATCATGTTGATGGATAAGGATAATAATATCTCTTATGGAAATGAAGTAGAGTATATCCTGTATGGCGGGACAAATGACAAAAACCACAGTAAAATAGATACGTCACTGTTCTTTATCAGATATGCATTAAATTTGGGACCGATACTGCAGTTATATTGGAATGATGAAGATTTGAAGGTAATTGCAAATGGAATTTCAGCAGTAACACAGGGAATTATTCCGGCACCATTGGTTAAATTGATTATTGTACTGGGAGTAAATGCAGCAGAATCAGCAGTAGATAGAAATTACTTATTAGCAGGATTACCTGTGGCATTTTATAAAGATGATCCAGGTCATCAATTGTTTGTTCAAATTGATTTATCTAACAGGTCGGCATTTCAGGATGCGGTAGTAAATAAGAGTACGGATTATATAAGTTCCATCACGAATATATCACAGCCAGCTATTAGTGAATCCATAGTATCTTTCTCATACAGTGAATATATCAGCACATTTTTGTTTATAGAATTGTGTACAGCACCGGATGATATCTATAAGAGAACAGCAGATGTGATACAGACCACAATGGCGCAGAATGACTCAGAGTTTGTATTGTCTAAATCATTAACCTATTATACGATAGAAACGAAGGTGCGGGTGAAGCCAATGATGATGACATTACCATATGCACAGCAGAGTGGAGTCACTGTGACGGATACAGATACCTGGAATACCTTCGAGTACAAAACATCCAAGGGGTACTAATAAATATAACTAATATTATGAAACGTATAGTTGTAACACTATACAGAAAGAGGGAAAAAATGAAAAAGAAATCGTTAAAAGCAGTAGGAACAGTACTGGCAGTATGTCTGTGTGCAACAGCCTGTGGAAGTACAGCTTCCACAACAACAGAGGATAACACAGTGAACAGTGAAACAAAGGAAGTATCAACAGAACAGGCATCTGTGGTACAATCGCAGGAAACAGCAGAGGTACCACAAGATGCAAAAGAGGCATCCGTAGATAATTTCACAGTAACCTATCTGGATGATGGAACCGTTATGTTGTCTGATTATACTGGGGATGGAGAAGTCATACAAGTTCCGGGGGAAGTAAATGGTAAAACAGTTACTGTGATAGGAGAAAATACATTTATTAATCATACAGAATTAGAAACTGTGGAATTACCAGATTCTATTGTTGAAATAAAAAAACAGGCATTTATGAATTGTTATAATTTACAGCATGTTAAATTAGGAAATTCATTACTTACTATAGGAGAGAGTGTATTTAGCTTTACTAATTTACAGGAATTAAATTTACCTGATTCTTTACAAGAAATGGGAATCACCGCTTTTTCGGGAAATAATTATAAATCAGTTATTATACCTAGTTCATTGAGTGAAATTAATATATCTTCTTTTTCCGGGTCAAAGATTGAATCATTAAATGTACCCTCAAACATTAAAACAATAAAAAAAGGAGCATTTAAGGGCAGCGATAATTTGAAAGAAGTAACTATGGAAGATGGAGTAGAGGTAATTGGAGAGAG
>DNFT01000070.1 GCA_003486385.1 Eubacterium sp.
TTCTGCCACCCGGATTCTTTATTAGTTATTCATCGCTTCCAGCTTTCTCTGCGCATCCTCAAGAGACTCATACCCATACTGCAGCACGGTGTTCTCCATAATCATCTCATTCAGATTCCTTCCATTCTGATACAATCCAATAACATACCTGCAATACAATATAAAGGTATCCTTTGAATAGGTATCCAGCTCACCGCGAAGATATGTCTCCGCCGAAGTGTCGAACGGTGTATCCTCAGAAGTATGAATGAAACGTATCTGTCCCGCAAGTGCAGGGTACTTCCCGACAAACTCTTCAAGCCAGCCGACCTGAATTGCAATAACCTGTTCCGCTATCGTCCTCCGCTCATCATCTATCACCGGTAGACTGTCCTTAAAGCTCTCATACTCCTGTGGTGCAGTACTCTCCATCATTCTGGCGTATTTTTCCGTCACAAGATTTCTCCCTGTACGTGCTCCTTCCTCTAAGTCGGACAGGTAGCTTCTACACAGTTCATCACTCCACGCCATGAACTGACTTCTTCTCATCAGCGTAAAGGTATTATAATTATTCTGGCAGTCCGCTCTTCCTCCCTCGTTGTGGGCAGCCTGAAACATGTCCCACTCAAACTTTACTATTCTCTCGATTATTCCGGCCATACTGCCATTGTCTTCATTTCTGCCTAGCGAAGTCTGCACACTCTCATATCCCTGCATAATGGCGTATCCCTGTGTCTCCATATAATAATCATTACTTCCTGAGAGACTCTGCATATTGAGTATTCTCACAAGCTGCATGCATATATTCTCTATACATTCCGAAGCCTTATCCTCGTCATGATAATCAATCTGCGATAGCTCATCAAGCAGCTCACATACCCTCATCAGAACCGGCTCCTGTCTGAGCTGCGCCAGCTTCACAAGTGCTCTGTAGGACCATTTATAATACGGCATATACTCCCTGTACACGAGAAAGCACAGCTTAACAGTCTGCTCGATAAATCCTGCATAGGCAAGCGATGCGGCAACATAATCACCTCGTCTTATGCATCTTCCGTAATTGTATTGACCGTACTGTGCAATCCTCACGGCTGCCTCTGCCATCTTAGGATACCACAGTTCATTCGGATAATATTCCAAAAGCCGCTGTCTTTCACCTGTAAATATTCCTGAAGCATCCCTGAAAATCTCACCATTTACCGCTGCCGCCGCTCCGTTATCCGTGATGAGCTGCCATGCGGATAAATCCGTCCTTTCCGGAACTGTGGCACAGCCTATATGCTCCGTCAAAAAGTCGCTCAGCTTAATCACACCGACACGTCCATGTCCGTTTTGAGTCTCAATCCGCGCAGCTACGCCAAGAAAGCTCTTAGGAAGCTTGTCATATTCTGCGGCAAGCCGCTCTCCAATGCTGTCATAGTCATCATCGGTAAGCCACAGACACACTGCAGGACCGAAATCATGGTCTTTTGACAAGTCATCATCAAATCCGAAGCACTCAGAGCCATGTCCCGCAAGTCCCACAGCAATTCTGTCCTCGTATTCCGGAAATTGAGTATGTATCATATCTTTTACATATATTTCATAATATGCCCTTGAAAGCTCAAGCCCTTTTAGCACAGCCCCATCACGGCATACTGTAGCAAGCTGATTTTTAAGCTCGCTGATTCTTGTCCTACTTTTTTCGCTCAATGCATATTCATTATCTTCCTGCTGCCCATTATTTCCACCATTGTTCAAAATAATGCTTTCATACGCAGCTATGCAGTTTTCACATGTCGCCCTGTAAGCGGTGTTGCTATAGCCATAGCTTCTTGCTATCTCGGTAAGCGCCTCCTCATAGGCTTCCACCGCCTTGGCATATTCTCCCCTTTTCAGATGAAGGTCACCATACGCAGAAAGTGCCGCCCCATAGTGGGCATCCTTGTATTTCCTTCCTTTATCTCTCTTAAAGATATCAAGAGCCTTCGATATATATGCCTCAGCTTCATCGTATCTTCCATGTCTTATGTCAAGCAGTGAAATGTTGATATATGTTGTAGCCTCCTCAACCTCGCAGTCAGGGAGCTTCTTTATAAGCTCCAATGCCTTTAAAAGCTCAGCTCTGGCACGCTCATCATCGCCTGTCTCGGCATAAAAAAGACTTATATTGTTATACAGTGACGCATATCTGTACGCATCCTCACAGCCGGAGCTTCTAAGAGCCTCGGCCGCCTCATCATACAGTGCACCGGCTCTTTCATAATCCCCGGCAGCTCTGTATGCCGTGGCAGCGTTAAGCACGATGGTAGCATAATCCTGCGTACCGCAAAGACCTGAATTTCCGGCTATCGTCATGGCCTTATCGGCAAACATTTCCGACTCGGCATGCCTCCCTGTGACGCGATACAGACCCACAAGCTCACTCATAACCGTGAGAAGAGCCTGCGTGTCCTCCTGTTCCATCGCTTTTTTTACATTATCAATCAAAAATTGCTCTGCTTCATCCATCCTTTTATCGGACAACAAGCCATCAAGCTTCTGAAAAAAAACATTGTAATCCATGCACTGCCTCCAAATTTATGATTATACAGCACAGGAAAGCAATATTTTTGCGTACCTGTGCTCTATTCCAAAGTCTGTAACCTCACCATCTTGGCATATATTCCGTTCTTCTTTATAAGCTCCGAAGGCTTTCCTGTCTCAGCGACATGCCCTCCGTCTATGACAACAATCTTATCAGCGCCCGACACAGTACGCATACGATGCGCGATAATAATAACCGTCTTGTCCTTTATAAGCCTTGATATAGCCTCCTGAATATATGTCTCATTCTCGGCATCAAGTGACGCTGTAGCCTCATCAAGAAGTACAACCGGGGCATCCTTTAAGAGCGCCCTGGCTATCGAAATTCTCTGTCTTTCACCGCCTGAAAGAGCAGAGCCGTTCTCCCCAATCACAGTCTGATAACCATCCGGCAGCCTGCTTATAAACTCATCACACTGAGCCTCCTCTGCCGCCCGCATAACCTCCTCGTCGGTCGCACCCTTCCTGCCTATTCTGATATTTTCCATAATTGTATTATCAAAAAGTATAACATCCTGAAATACTATTGAATACGCGGCCAGAAGCTTCTCCGGGTCAACCTGTGATATATCCTTGCCTCCAAGCCTTATGCTTCCTCCATCAACATCCCAGAACCTTGCCGCAAGCTTGGAAACCGTTGATTTTCCTCCACCGGATGGTCCTATAAGAGCTGTGACATCACCCTGCTTTGCGGTGAAGCTTATATCGTTGAGTACTTTTTCATTCTTATCGTAAGAAAAGCTTACATTTGAGAACTCGATGTCATAGGATTTTACATCAAGCTCATCGCTGCCCTTCTGGACGGGATAATCTGTAATCTCATTCATTCTCTCGACATTGACATCCTGTGCTATGACTGCCGCAAGGTTCATCAGAGTTCCCTGCATAGGCTCATATATCCTCGACACTACAAGTATGAACATGAAAAATGTAAGCACATCAAGCTTGCCGCTGCACAGCAGGACTGAGCCGACCAGTGCAACTGTTCCTATGCCAAAGCGCAGGATACATGAAGCCGAAACCACGAACACTGCCGTTCCAAGCTCCGCCTTGAAGCTCTCCTTCTCAAGAGCTGTAATCCTGCCCTTCAAGCCTTCAAGATAGCTTTCCTCAGCATTGTAGGACTTTAAATCCTTGATTGTCTCAAGGTACTCCTGCAAGCCGTCCGCCTGAGCTATGGCGACATTTCTCTTTCTTCTTGAGATGCCTCTCTGGACATTTCCTGAACAGCACACTATTATAAGTGCGATAGGAAGTACCCACAGCGCCGCAAGCGCCATCCTCCAGTCAAAAAAGAAAAGGCTTATGGCAATCATCACCGTTGAAATCATTGCTCCGAAAAACTGAGGCATAACATGTGAAAAATTATGCTCAAGCACGGTACAGTCACCAAGTATCGTCGAGGTCAGGTCTGCCAAATCCTTCTTTCCGAAGAAGGACAGCGGAAGTGTGCGAAGCTTCTCCGCTATATTGATTCTTCTGTGTTCACTCTCCCTGTATGTGGAGAAAAACGATGCATTATACTGTAAAAAAAATACAACTCCAAATACAACCAGAATTATAGCACAGCCTGCAATATATGTATACCTGTGATTTACAGGAACTGCCCCATTTATCAAATCAGCCGCAAGGTAATACATAATCGCAACCGGAACCATGAGCATTATATTCTGCAATGTGGTTATCGCGGTACTCTTTATAAAATCAATTGCCCCCTGTCTTGTGAGGGCATATCTTCTCATCAGCTTGCCAATCATACTGCTCCACCTACCTTCCATGTGACAGACTTCCTATACTCATCCCACATCTTTTTGTAATTGTTTTCCTGCGTATTGTCCGCAAGCAGTTCAGCGTGTGTGCCTTCCTGTACAACTCTGCCGTCCTTGAGAACAAAAATCTTATCCGCAGCCTTGACAGTGGACAGTCTGTGCGCAATCATTATCACCGTCTTGTTCTTGCCTATCTCATCAAATGCCTTCTGCACAAGGCTCTCATTCTCCGGATCTGCGAACGCTGTAGCCTCATCGAGAATAACTATAGGTGCATCTTTTAGGAGCGCCCTTGCGATAGCTACACGCTGCGTCTCTCCTCCCGAAAGATAGGTGCCGTGTGTTCCAAGCTGTGTGTCGATTCCGTTCGGCAGCTTGGCTATTATATCATCGCACTGTGCCAGATGAAGCGCTCTCTTTATCTCCTCCTCCGTTGCCCCCGGCTTCGCGAGCTTTAAATTCTCCCTTATGCTCAGCTTTAACAGCTTGTTATTCTGAAAAACATAAGCAATCATATCGTTAAGCTGCGCCTTAGGAATATCCTTGATGTCCACGCCTCCGATGCTTATGCTTCCGCCATTCACGTCAAAGAATCTTGCGATAAGCGCCGCCGTGGTACTCTTGCCTCCACCCGATGGTCCGACGAATGCGACATGCTTTCCCTGAGGTATCTTAAGTGAAATCCCGGAAACCGCATCGCGCTGTGCCCCTTCGTATCTGAAGGTCGCATTCTTAAGCTCAATGGAATAGTCGGAAACCTTGCTATCCGTGCCATTCTCAGGAAGCGGCTCAATATCAAGTATCGACTGTACTCTTGTGAGTGCATCCTCCACAAGCATATTGTTCTCTGTCATAAACATCATCTTGGTGAATGTCGTTGAGATAATCGGTGTAAAAATAATATAAAACAGGAGATTTACAACAAATTTATCCGTGATATTTCCCCCTGCCGAAACGACAAGTGCGGCACAGGTGAGGAAAGCAAACACGCTGTTTATCGACACCTCAAAGAGCACCATAGGTCTGCGGCACATCTTCGTGTAGGACATACAGAACTTTCCGTAGCTGCTTATCGAATCGCGGAATTTTTTGAAGGTGAACACCGACTGCCCGAAGGTCTTTACAACAGGCATTCCTCTCACATATTCGACAGCCTGATTATTCATGTCCTCAAGCGAATCCTGATAATGGCGCATGTCCTCCGCCATCTTTTTTCCAAGCATGCCCGCCATGTTTACAAACGCAAGCACCACAGGGACAAGGCTTAAAAGTCCCAGACGCCAGTCAAATATAAAGAGCATGACTATAAGCGCCACCGGTGTGAGCATGGCATTGGCGGTATCCGGAAGCTGGTGTGCAAGATAAGTCTCCGTAGCCTCTGCGGACTCTGCTATTATCTTTCTCACCCTTCCGCTTCCCATGCTGTCGACCATGCCAAGCGGCAGCTTCTTTACATGATTTAACACTGTAATCTTCATGTTAGCGGCGATTCGGAATGCCGCCCTGTGTGAGCACAGTAATGCCGCAAAATATACCAGCATACTTATAAGTGCCATGACAACTGCCATCACGCCGTTATGTACAATCCCATCCGCTTTAGAGAAATCGGGCGTAACCGCGATAACCTCTTTTATGATTTTCCACAGATAGATAAACGGAAAAAGTGCCAGTACAGCACTCACCGCCGACATAATGATTGACGCATAGGAAAAGCCCTTATAGCTTCCCGCATACGCCATGAGCCTTGAGAACGCTGATTCCTTCTTAGGGCTCTTTTCGTTTACTTCCTTCATGGTTCTACCTCCTGGTTAAAGTTTTATGTTCCGAACGTATGAAACATATAGCTAAGTTATGTTAGTTTTTGCTAACCTAACCTCAAATAAAAAGTTCCGTGAAAGGAACCTTTATCTGCTTATTTTATTGTAAATATGTAGCTTCAATTGCTGACATGCGTCATGCATACTTAATTAAAAGCTTATATGTCTTTCTTCTGAATGTCACACATATCAAAAAGCCTCATCCAGCCTGCCGTGTAAAATTCGCGCAGCTGCTTAAGGTACGTCTTAACCTCACTGATATCATTCTTATGAATCAGCAGCTCAAAAAATGCCGTGAACATGCCGCTTACAAGCACATGCTCAAGCTTCGGGTCAATCTCCCGTACTTCAATGCCGTTCTTTCTCATAACCTCGACAAAGTCATGTGTCGCCTGTACTTCAACCTCGGACATCTCATGCACCATGTTCTCATACCGAGTCCCCTTAGAGCACATAAGTATAAGCCTGAACTCATCCTCATTGGCATACATGTACTCAATCATCTGTTCTAAACAGTCCCCACTAATCTTTCCCATATTAGCCTGCTGTTCATCCGCGTTAAGCTCCTTAAAGCTGTTCTGCGTGCTCACATACATATCCATGATATGCTCATACTGCTCAGACACCAGCGCATCAAACAGCTTCTCCTTGCTGTCATAATATCCGTAGAATGCCCCCGTTGTCACACCAGCACACTTTACAATATTTCTGAGTGATGCACCTAAGAATCCCTTTTCAAGAAATTCCCGTTTCGCAGCACTGTGTATTCGTTCCAATGTAGTCGGCTTGATATCTTCCATGTTCTCCATCCCTTACATAACAGGTGATTGCGAAGCCTCATGTGCGTACATCTGCGTCTATTGGTTTCACAGCTTTTATACTAAAACTACATGGCTGTGTACCGGCAAATCTACGTTTCGCAATACCTTGATATAAATAACTCTCATATAATTTAATTCAAAAATATAATACAACTCTTATATAATATATAAAAAGCAGGTGATGTAACGGTGTTATATAACACCGTT
>DNFT01000114.1 GCA_003486385.1 Eubacterium sp.
GGGTCTGACACCGGTGTCCCAATGTGCCGGGACACCGGTGTCAGACCCCTG
Source organism: Eubacterium sp. (assembly GCA_003486385.1). Lineage (GTDB taxonomy): Bacteria > Bacillota > Clostridia > Lachnospirales > Lachnospiraceae > CAG-882. Next base: position 52 of record DNFT01000114.1, read on the forward strand.
TCCCGGATTATATGCCTACAGCCTCCTTGGCAAGCCTGTCCGCTTCCTCGTTGCCCTCAACGCCGGAATGACCTTTTACCTTGACAAAATGAAGCTTTATATCGTTCTTTACGGATTGTATATAGTCATGGTAGGCTATCGTTCCCTTCTTGTTGCGCTTCCACGAACCATTAGCCCACATCTCTATTCCCATATAGTCATAGTAGATTACCAGCTCCTTGATTCCAAGCTCAATAGCGCGTCTGATTGCCGCCATGCTTCCCCCGACCTCGCCGGATACATTCCGCATCGAAGCCATCTCAGGATCATCGCCATGCCCCTGGAGCACCTCTCTTACACCTTCATGTACCAAAAAGCCGCCGTAGCCGTATACCTTGGCAGCTATATTGTATGAGCCATCGACAAAGGCATAGGGTAATGTATCCAGCGCCATTGCAGCGGAGCTTTTATCCACTGCCTGTTCATTTCCTGCAATGCATCCCCCCTCGTCAACTGTAGTTGAAGGTGTTATGCATGCACCGGAAATAGTGCATGCGCTGCCTCCGGTTCTGCCCATGAACTCTTCCGCCTCCGCACGCGTCTTGAAGCTTTTATACACAGGACCGGAAAATCCATCCACATTTTTCTTACACTCATCCCAGCTTAGATATATCCCCGGAGTTCTTCCGACTCTTACCGCATAAAATTTCCCTGCCATTTTACTACTTCTCCTCAAGCATCATCTTGATTATCTCTTTATCCGTCTGGTGCATGCCCACCTTGCCTATGTAGCCGACGCAGCTTATCGTCTCGCCTGCCTCCTCCTTGAGGATTCCGGTGTACGCCTCATAAGCCTTGCCCTTCATCGCAAGATAATGTCCCATCATCGCCGCATCAAGACTGGACGCAATCTTAGCCGCGCATGAAATCTTGGCTCCGTCGCAGATAATTCCCGGAATGTTCGCAAGTGTGTTGTCTATCGTGTCCTTAATCTGCTTTATCGTGCCGCCTGCAAGGTACGTAATCGCAGCTGCGCTCGCACACGAAGCCGATACAGCACCGCAGAAAGCAGAGAGCTTTCCTATGAATTCCTTCTGGAATGTGGTGAGCAGGCTTGAAAATACAAGCGCACGGTATAATTTTTCAGACTGTATATTGTTCTCTCGCGCGTACACGATTACCGGCACGGATGAGGCTATTCCCTGATTGCCGCTTCCCGAATTGATGATAACAGGCATGTCACAGCCGCCCATTCTCGCCTCGGAGGCTGCACAGGCGTAAGCCTTCATTCTTGTGACTACGCTCTCAGCGTATGTCTCACGTATTACTCTTCCAAGTCCCAGACCGTAATTTCCAGACATCCCCTCGTATGCTATGTCCATATTGTACTGAATCTGCCTGTCAAAAAGCTGTCTCACCTTCGATATGTCGACCTCATCGGCGAACTGCCTTATATTCTCAATGCTGAGCTGCGAGCGGTCTGCACATGCGGCACCATTTTCCTGTGAACCGCACCCTCCGGCAGCATTTTCTGCCCCGGATACATTTTCAAGCACCGAACCGTTCCTCCTGATACATGTGATATTGGTGTGTGAATGGCGCACCTCAACCGAAGCACTCTCCGCTCCTGCCTTCATCCCGATGATAAAATGAAGCGGAATCTCGGAGTCAAGGAACTCGACATGACATTTTTTGTCGTTTACGAACTGCTCTGCCTCTCTTCTTCCTGCGTCATCGACAGCCTCTAATACCTCCATGCATTTGGAGGCATCACCGGCTAACGCACCAAGCGCACATGCCGCCTCAATTCCTATCATTCCCTGCGAATTAGGTATGGAGACGCAGCGCACATTCTTAATCATGTTCCCTGAACAGTACGCATCTATATGCTCCGGTGCCGCACCTAAGACCTCCCTGCAGCGCGCGGACGCATAGGCAAGCGCAATCGGCTCCGTACAGCCCATCGCAGGTATCAGCTCCTCCTCAAGTATTTTTATGAAATTATCCTGTATATTCTTGTCCATTAAATTCGATCCTTCTGTCCTTTATGATATTTTAAATAATATTTTGCACCAATAATATATTTATTTTGATAATGTCGTATACTTATTTCAAGCCCTAAAACTCATTTCCAATGCCCACAATAAACACATCGAATATATAAATCTACGCCTTTACCGCCCAACGCATCTTCGTTGAACGCGCCCTGCTGTTGCGCGCGCACTCCTCGGCGGATGGTCTTATCACATCCTTGGCAGCCTCACTGTAGATTCCGTCCTTCTCCATCTGCTTAAAATACTTTTTCACCATCCTGTCCTCACCGGAATGGAAGGTGAGAATAGCCACCCTGCCTCCCGGTGCAAGTATGCCGGGAAGCTTGCTAAGAAACGCATCTAACACTTCAAATTCACTGTTCACGTCAATCCTCAATGCCTGAAATGTTCTCTGGCATGATTTTTTTACCATCTCCCTGCGCTCTGCCTCGGGCAGGAACTCAAGAGCCTTCTCTATAACCTGTCTGAGTGCCGTTGTGGTGTCAATCGCATGCTTCCTCTTCCGCTCCCTCATTATCTGCGCCGCTATCTGTTCAGCGTAAGGCTCGTCCGAATTTTCAACAAGCATTCCGACAATCTCGTCCTCATCAAGCTCAGCAAGACGCTCCGCAGCGGGCACCCCGGCCTCCGGATTGAGCCTCAAATCAAGCGGTCCATCCACCTTGTATGAAAATCCGCGCTCCGGGTTATCAATCTGCATTGAGGACACTCCAAGGTCTGCAAGCACGAAGTCAAACAGTCCGCTCTCCGGCACAAGCTTGTCTATATCGGCGAAATTCATCTGCTTAACCGTGAGGATATCCTCCCCATAGCCCGCATCGCGCAGTCTCCCGGTAGTCTTTTTAATCTCTATAGGGTCGATGTCAAGTGCATACATATGCCCTTCTCCCTCAAGCTTTTCAAGCATTTTTCTTGTGTGCCCACCATAACCGAAGGTCGCATCAAGCCCCTTCTGCCCCGGCTTTATCTGCAAAAAATCAAGAATCTCATTCACACATATAGAAATATGCATGCCGGCAGGTGTGATTCCCTTGCTTATAACATGCTCTATCGTATCGGCATATTTCTCCGGGTTAAGCTCCTTGTATTTCTCCTCAAACTTCTTAGGATGTGTTCCCGAATATCTCTTTCTGCGCACATGCGGCTTATTTTCTTCCATGTCCGTTCTACCTTTCTGTGTATCTTTGCTTTCCTTATTCATTCTATTCCCAGTATGCTTTTACATTTCTGTAATCTTTTGTATAGCTCTATGCTTTCATCTGCTGACTGTTTTAATTTTCGTTCTAAAACACAATTCTTTTTATTTTAACATGCCACACTACTTATCGCAATAAGCAAAAAACATCATTCATTGGTAACTTTTTAAATCCATATTTTTTCCTGATAATCCGCTGTATCCATCCAATGAGCAGCCAGTCAATGGGTATATAACTCACTCTTTGCCCTGCCGTGCCCATTTCGCAAATCATATTTTCAATTTTTGTGAATATCGTGGGTAATATACAGTTTTTTTCTAACTATACCCAAAAATTGATGTTCTCTGTCTAATTCTCCCCTGATAATTGATGTTTTCAGCGTTTTTGTGGTTTTGCCGGAACACAATTCACGTTTCAAAGTCAATGCAAATAATTTTTCAACAAAGCAACGCGCACTTGAGGCACTAATAAAATATGCAGCTCAATCATTTGGAAAAACCCAAGAATTTTAATGTATATGTATGCGACCTGAATTTTTTGAGTATGCGGACGGTTCCAACATCCCATTGGAACCGTCCACACGGGTATACACATCACTTCGTTGTAATATAAGTGTTGTAGCGGTACTGTCTAAGCTTATACTCCATTGCTATCGCATTGGAGAGATTCCTGTATGCACCTACCTGTACCTTGTACAGCCCATCGTCATATACGATGAATGCAGGGAAGCCGTCCACAAGAAGTGAATTGAGCATACGGTCTGCATTATCCTTGTTGCGGTATGCTCCGACCTGAACGCGGTAGAGCACATCCTTGCACTGACAGTTACAGGAGCGTGTTCCCGGTTCGTTGAAAATCTCGGCACTCTCATCATAGAACCTTTCCCCTCCGCGCACACCATAATCCTGCGTGCTGTCCGAAGGCATCCTGCCCTGCTGATTATCTCCCATCATGCTTCCGCCATCATACATCCCGTCATCCCAGCGCATGTCATTGCCTCTGTCCATACGCATACCATCATTACCTCTATTATTCTGCATATTATCATCAGCTCTGTCCTTGCGCATGCCACTATCATTATTCGTCTCATTTCTCCACACATTATTGTCCATGCCATCAGGATAAGGCAGCCCTGTGCTGTCCCTCATATTACCCGCATTTCCAACATCTCCTGTGTTCCCCTCATTTCCTATTTTTCCCATATTCCCCATGTTACCCATATTTCCAGTGTTCCCCATATTTCCATCATCCTGCCACATATCCGCTGTCGTAGCTGCCGGTGATGTATATACAGGATAGCCGAGCGTCTGCAGGATTCCGTTAGCTATCCCCTGCGCCAGCTCATCAAAATTCCTGTCAAATGTCTCATTATCCTTATCGCTGTTGATAAACCCTGCCTCCACAAGCACGGCAGGCATCCGAGTTCTTCTTAAAACGACAAGGTCTTTTCTCTCGTCAATTCCAAGATTCTTAAGCCCTGCTTTCTCCATTCCCTCAAGTATATTGTTGGCAAGCTCCTTTTTTATGCCGCTGTCGCTGTAGACAAGCACCTCCGCACCTGAATACTGATCAGGGTACTCACTGGAATTTCTGTGTATGGACACAAAATAATCCGCTCCGACATTGTTTCCATCCTGTGCCTTTTTAAAAGGTGTCTCATAGAAGTCCCCATCTCTTGTGTATACAACATCAACTCCTCTCGCCTCAAGAAGTGCCCCGACTGCCTTTCCCAGCCTCAGCACATCATCCTTTTCCTGACGTCCATTATATACAGCTCCCGGATCACTTCCGCCGTGCCCCGGGTCAATGACAACAAGCATACCTCTACCATCCTGTTTTCGATAATATGGTATATTCTATGAAAAAAAAATAAGGATGTGAAAATATTTTTCAACACCCCTATTTTATCCTATGACTATATCGTCTATGTTTGTCATTTTATGTAATGTACTTTTACAGAATAACCTATACATTATAGATATATTTATTTGCATGTCTATTATATGCCCAATTACCCTCTCACATACTTCACAAAGGTATACTCAAGGTCAAAATATGTCTGTTCCTCGCTCTCCTCGGCAACCTTCCACTCCGGCAGCTTGTCAAGATTCGGAAAATGCCTGTCCGCCTGATATTCATAATCAATCTTGGTTATATGTGCCGTATCGCAGTAAGGGAGCAGCTGCTCATATACAGCTTCGCCGCCAATCACATACACATCCTCTGACTTATATTTCTCCAATTCCTTCAACAGCTCATCGACACTGTATACCACCGTTGCGTCCTTTACCTTAAGGCTTCTGTCATTGGTGAGCACTATATTGGTACGGTTCTTGAGCGGAATGCCGTTAGGAAAGCTCTCAAGCGTCTTTCTTCCCATCACAACAACCTTGCCTGTGGTGACCTTCTGAAACCACTTCTGGTCATTAGGTATCCTCACAAGGAGGTCATTTCTGTAGCCTATCGCCCAGTTTGAATCAACTGCCGCAATTATGTTCATATCTGTTCTCCTTCCATTCATGTATACCTGTCAACCGCTTACCGCACATTCTACGATATCTGGCTATATATCTCAGAAGGTACATACGCCTTCACTATAATACCGGCTTGCGTGTACTCCTCTGAGAGAAGCTGTCCGAACTTGCGGATTAACTGTATCTTACCTGCCTGATCATAAGAGTATGTCTTTTCAACATACACCTTCTGCGCCCTTAGAAGCTCCTCTATTGCGCTCTTTAGCTCCTCAAGCCCTTCTCCTGTCTTAGCCGAACCGTATATTACCTTCTCCGCCTTAAAATCCTTCGGGAGTTCGTCACTCTCACACCTATCACGCTTGTTAAACAAGGTTATGACCGGCTTATCACCTGCTCCGAGGTCGGCAAGCGTCGAGTATACAACATGCATCTGTGTGTCCATCTGAGGACTAGAGCTGTCAACGACATGCACTATGATGTCGGCATATTTTGCCTCCTCAAGTGTGCTTTTGAACGCCTCGATAAGATGGTGCGGAAGCTTTCTTATGAAGCCTACCGTATCGGTCATAAGAACATTCTGTCCGCTCTCAAGCTCGATTCCCCTTGTAGTCGGGTCAAGTGTTGCGAAAAGCTTATCCTCGGCAAGCACACCTGCCTGTGTCAATTTGTTGAGAAGCGTCGATTTTCCGGCATTAGTGTAGCCTACTATGGCCACCACCGGGACTGAACTTCTCATTCTCTGTGTTCTTGCAAGGCTTCTATGCCCCTCTATATCCTCAAGCTCCCGTCCGAGCTGTACAATTCTGTCCTTTATAAGTCTTCTGTCAAGCTCAAGCTTCTTCTCACCGGGACCTCTTGTTCCTATTGAGCCTGCCATATTTCCGCCTACCCGCGAAAGGGAGCTTCTAAGGCCTACAAGTCTGGCAAGACTGTACTTAAGCTGTGCCGCTTCAACCTGAATCTTTCCCTCACTCGTCACAGCCCTCTTCGCAAAAATATCAAGAATGACCATGGTTCTGTCCATGACCTTCATTCTCAGCTCACTCTCAAGATTTCTTAGCTGTGCAGGCGAAAGCTCATCATCACACACAACGCCTGTTGCACCTATCTCTTCCGCAAGCTCGCGAACTTCCTCAATCTTACCTGTGCCGATATATGTTCCCGGATGAACCGAATCCCTGTTCTGAATCACCTTTTCAAGCGTAACTGCTCCGGCAGTCTTTACCAACTCCTCAAGCTCATCAAGTGATTCCTCTGTATCGTCATTCTCAGAGGTACACACCCCTATGAGAATAACCTTCTCAATGTCTTTTGCTGTATCTATAAGTTCCGCCATTGCAGCCTCCATTCACTAACACTATTTAAATGTAACAACCAATTATCTGGTACTCAGAAATTCATACTCATGCCTTGCAGCCTCATCATCAGGGTAAAGCTCCAGATATTCACCGAATTTCTCATAAGCAGTCTTAAACTGATACATATATTCGTAACAGCATGCCTGATTGAACATGAGCTCCTTCTTCGCATCTGTATCTCCAAGAGCAAGTCCCGCCGCGAAATAACCAAGAGCAGAATTATAGTCTCCCTTGTTCATGCAATACACGCCATACTGATTATATGCACCGGCATCCGACGGATAGCTCTTAAGGTATGCCTCGTACATACTCACCGCTTCTTCACCCTTGCCAAGCTTCTCATAAGTCATCGCAAGATAGAATTCCGCCTCCTGCATTCCATCATCTATAGCCTTTGAAAGGAACTTCATGGCATTCTCATAATCGCCTATGATATAATATGTCTTGCCCTTAACGAAATTATCCGCTCCGTCAACCTCAAGTGCCCTCCTCAGATATGAGATGGCACGATTCTCAAAGCCCGCCTTGTGCAGGCTGTAATAAATGTTATAATACATCTCATAATCATCAGAGTATTCCTTCAATGCCTCCTCATAATCTAAGACTGCTTCATTCTCCATTCCCTGCCCGGCATATATGCCTCCGCGGAGAAAATACTGCTGCCCGGCATTATAATTCTTCCTGATCAATACCGTATAACTGTCAATCGCTCCCGCACTGTCACCATAGTATGTCTGGAGTGAGGCGTAATACTGAAGCGAATCAAGGTCTATCTCATCATAAACGCTGATATTTTCCACAACCTTGCCAAAATACTCCATAGATGTGGCATAATCTCTCAGGAAATATGAGCAGACACCTATTCCCCACTGTGCCTCCTTTGACGACTTGTCATCAGTATATGCAGCCATAAAAGCCTTCTTTGCCTCGTCATAATTTCCAAGCTCCACATAAGCTTTTCCGAGATTAACATTATATTCGGCTTTTCCGTCCTTATCCTTGTCAACGGCTTCCTCAAATGCCTTTACAGCCTTATCATACTGCTCTGCATTATAATATTCTATACCTGTATTGTTGAGCTTCTTAGCATTCCTGCCGCACGCACACAACGCAATGCTGCATACTATCACAGCTCCTGCCAATGTTATTTTTTTCATCAATAAAATCCCTCTTCATATTCTGAACCTGACGCATACTTCCATACGGTACCTGCATCGCATAATTCCGCATGTAAATCGCTTATTAACAGGCAATAAGTATAGTATAATGCCAACTTCCCTTTTACGTCAATAATTTATAGCTTATATGTTACAATATTTTATTCAGCTTCAGTTGTCTCTATCTTATCGCGAATCTGCTGCATTCTCGCATCAAGCTGACTGATAAGCTCCGCACAATAAAATAACTGTTCAGAGATATCCTCCGCCTTCTTTATATTTTTCTTATATTTAAGCTTATGCTCTAAGCTTGCCCAGAAATCCATGGCGATTGTCCTGAACTGTACCTCAACTCTCATTGGCTTCTTCATATCCGTTAAGAATATCGGCACCTCAATTATAAGATGTACACTTCTGTAGCCATTCGGCTTTGGATTCTTGATGTAATCCTTTATGGCAATCAGTCGTATATCATCCTGCTCAAGCAGATAATCGATAAGCTCATATATATCATCCGGGAATGAGCAGATAACCCTTATTCCCGCAATATCGTTAAGCTCCTTCTCAATATTATCAACCGAGAATTCAATACCTCGTCTTGCAAGCTTCTCAACGATGCTTTCCGGTGTCTTGATTCTGCACTTTATGCTCTCGAATGGGTTTCTGCTCTTTTTCAGTGCAAGCTCCTTGTTAAGGACATCAAGCTTAGTCTTGACCTCAAGCATCGCACATTCATAGTACATCATAAGCTCACGGAATTTTCTTATCTCCCCCGAATCGAAACAGTCCTTGAACACCTCAAGCTTATATTCATCCATAATTTCCATAGCTTTTTACCTTCCATACAATCATTTTTTATCTGAAATAATATATTTGTCTATGACATTATCCGTCATCCATGTGATGACAGGTCCGAGTGCCAACGACATAATCACAGTGACCACACCGAGCGTTGACCCGAGCGCCCAGCCTGCCACACACACAACAAGGTCATAGCATATTCTCACAACCCTGAAGGGAACCTTCTTTATCTTGTCGGCAAGTATATACGAAATGGCATCGTACGGAGAAGTGCCAAGAGAAGCCCCCATATATGCCGAAGCAGCGATGATAAAGATGAACAACGCAGGTATCATTACGAGGATTCTCACAGCCATCGGATCAAATGCCCCGGCAGGTATCCACTTATCATTAAGCCACGTAAAAAAATCAAAGCTGTAGCCTACAAGAAACATGTTTGCAAGAGTACCCCAGCCAATCTGATTTTTTGCGAAGATAAATACAAAAATGAACAAAAAAGAATTAAAAACTGCCTGCCATGTTCCAAGGCTCAGACCAAGGATTCTTGACATTCCAAGATTAAACATCGTACAGGGGTCTGTTCCAAGGTTCGTCCTATTCAGGAATGACAACGCAAAGCCCATCATAATAACAGCAGCCACAACAATAACCAATCTTCTCTTATCAACATTTCTGAATTTCATTTTATTCTCCATTTCCGGTCGAAAACCAACCGCATAAGTATATGCAGCCGGTTCCGCCACTTCTTCAAGCTTTCTTCCGTATATATTATCTACCCGTCTTTTTTATCTTCAGACAAAATACCATTTTTAAATATCTCATGGTCACCTATATAATTTTTCTCCGGTCTGTTGGCTGCGCTGTATGCCTCAGCAAGGCTCTGTCGCGCCGAAGCTACCTCTTTTTCAAAATCCCTCGACGACATAAGCTGGCAGCCCTGCCCCCTTATGATAATCTGCTCAAGCCCATCGGAGGTCACAACCGTTACATCATATTTTGAGGCATTCTCATGCGCGAACCGCTCTATATATCTGTCCGCAGTCTCCGCCTCCCTGGTATAGACAACATGTATGTTGTGATAATCAAGGTACTCTGTCCTGTGTCCCGGCACCCTGTATGCGTCAAATACGGCAATGAGGTTGACCTTCTTAATTCCCTGATAATTGCACAATATATCAAGAAGCCTTCCGCGCGCTCCGTCTATATTCACTGCGGCAATATCCTTAAGCTCATCCCACGCAAACACAACATTATAGCCATCGACAAGAAGGTATTTTTCCTTCTTCGGTTCCGGCTTATTTTTCCCTGAGGAGGTGCCGTAGTCATATACCACCGCCTTTGAGCCGGCAGACCTCTTCCACCGCTTTACCGCCCCCTTGTCATGGCTGTTAGCATGTGAGGTCCTTGCAATAATCTCGTCTATCTCATCCGTGCCAAGCGCGTAGTAGTCATCATCCTTACCGTCAGAACCGCTCCCTGCCGCAAGGGGGTTGATAAGCTTAAGCTCCTCATCGTTAAGCCCGCGCAGGCTCCCGTCATCTAAAAGAACAGCCTCAAGGTGCATATAAGCTTCCACTTCATCCCAAGGCACAACGAATCCGGCTCCATGCGCACAGAACACCGAAGCTGCCGGATTAGCCGTATCAGCCTCAGCTATATATCCTCTCTGCTCTATAACCTCCTCTGCATTGTGACATACATCATATCCATCGGCAAATAAGGTGAGATGTCCCTCGCCTCTTGTATATGCATTAACTTCCCTCTGATAATGTCTCATGCCCACCACCGGTGCACGTCCTGTAAGCACTGCCTTACCGTCCGATAAGACCGGGGAACCGCAATGACCCGACATGCGCTCAACATCCGTCATGGCACGCCCGAGAAAGCTCTGCGGCAGCTCAAGTGAAAAGCTGTAGTACGGCTCTAACAGCACATTATCCGCCTTCATAAGTCCCTGTCTAACAGCCCTGTAGACAGCCTGCCTGAAATCGCCGCCCTCTGTATGCTTTTGATGTGCACGTCCGGTAAGAATGGTAAACTTGACATCAGTCAGTGCCGAACCTGTGAGCACACCCTTATGCTCCCTCTCGGCAAGGTGTGTCATTATAAGTCTCTGCCAGTTCCTGTCAAGTATATCCTCCCTGCACTGTGTAGTTATCGTTATTCCGCTGCCACGCTCTCCCGGTTCAATAAGTATATGTACCTCCGCATAATGTCTTAACGGTTCAAAATGACCTACGCCCTCGGTCTTTCCTGCGACAGTCTCCTTGTAGACCACACTTCCCTCATCAAATTCCACGTTTACATCATACCTATCTTTTATTATACTTTTTAAAACCTCCGTCTGCACCTCACCCATCAGTTTTACATGAAGCTCACCAAGCTCCTCGTTCCAGACTATACTTAGCTGAGGCTCTTCCTCCTCAAGCTCACGAAGCGACAGGAGCAGCTTAGCCGGTGTAATGTCATCAACAGGCTTAATTCTGTAATCAAGAACCGGTTCAAGCACGGCATGGATATTCCCATACTCGCAGCCAAGCCCCTCTCCCGGATATGTACCGTTAAGTCCCAGTACTGCGCACACCATTCCCTGATATACTGTGTCACAAGTCTCGTATCTGTCTCCCGAATATATTCTCAGCTGTGCCACCTTGTCATCGCCGATAACCCGGCGTACCTTAAGCTCACCGGAAGTCACCTTAAGATATGTGAGCCTGTTATCCTGCGCATCCCTCGAAATCTTGTAGACACGCGCTCCGAACTCATCCCTGCCGCCCTCCGGCATGACAGTGTATTCATCCATAAGAGATAAAAGCCTGTCCACGTTATTAAGCTTGAGCGCAGAACCGAACACACAGGGAAACACCATCCTGTGCTTTACCGCATCAGCTATAGTACTCTCTCCAATGTTCCCATCCTTAAGGTATTCATCCATGCAATGTTCATCGCACATTGCAAGGTTCTCATTAACAATGTCTGCTTCCTCATCAAAATCAATACAGCTCCCGGACAGCTCCTTTTGCAGATTCTCCATGAGCATGTCCCTGTCTGCCCCATTCATATCCATCTTATTTACAAAAATAAAGGTCGGAATATGGTATTGGTCAAGAAGCTTCCATACCGTCCGCGTGTGTGACTGGACACCATCCGCAGCGCTTATGACAAGCACCGCATAGTCAAGGACTGCCAGTGTTCTCTCCATCTCCGCCGAAAAATCCACATGTCCAGGTGTATCAAGCAGCGTAAAATATGTATTCTCCGTCTTTATCACTGCCTGCTTTGCAAATATGGTTATTCCCCTGAGTCTCTCTAGTTTATCCGTGTCAAGGAATGCGTCCTTATTATCCACCCTTCCAAGCTTTCTTATCACATTCCCGGTGTACAAAAGCCCCTCTGAAAGAGTTGTCTTTCCTGCATCAACATGTGCAAGCATACCTATAACTATATTTTTCATAATCAATTCTTCCAATCACCCGACATCAGCTTATCGTACTCTGCCTCTGTCAGTTTTCTGTATTCCCCCGGTGCAAGGCTCTCATCAAGCCTCACTCCGCCTATTTCAATTCTTTTTAAGTATATTACCCTGCACCCCTCTGCCAGAAGCATTCTCTTTACCTGGTGCTTCTTCCCCTCATAAATCTCAAGCTCCGCGGCAAATACAGGTCTGTTTCTGTTAAATTCATTATCCCTGAAACGCTTTTTCGGTGTGAACCGTTTTTCAAATTCCTCATATCTTCCACGTTCAGTGATTGTGATGACCGCACCCCTGGTCGGCTTTTCCTCGCCAGAAAGGGTCTGCCCCTCCTCAATCCTCTCTATCGCCTCATCACTTAAGCTGCCTGTAGCAAACAGGTAATATCTCTTCGGTGCATGGTGCTTAGGATGCATAATACGCTGGTCGAAGCTCCCATCATTGGTAAAAAACAATAGCCCCTGTGTATCCTTATCAAGTCTCCCGACCGGAAACAGCTCTCCTGCCAGCTCCTCCGGAAAATATTCCATAACCGTCCTATGAGAAGCATCACTTCTTGCTGTTATACACCCTCCCGGCTTATTCATCATATAATACAACTTATTCTGAAACATAAAAAGCACCAATCCTTTAATCGCTATCAATGATTATAACAGATTGGTGCTCATATTTGTAGTTAATTTTATGTGAATTTATTTTCTAATTTTTCATTGATGAGACAACGTCCGATATCTTAGTCACAATATCCTCTATATCCTTATTGACTGATGAACTCTTCTCCGACAGCTTACCGACTTCATTCGCTACAACAGAAAAGCCTGCTCCCAGCTCACCGGCTCTTGCTGCCTCTATGCTGGCATTAAGTGCAAGTATCTTCTGCTTGCTCTGTATGCTTCTAAGCTCACCTGTCTTCTTCTTAATCTCCTCGACAAGATGATTAGCCGCATTCACGCCATCTGTAAGGCTGCCTATAATACCGCCATTTATCTTCCTGGAATATTCGGCATTGATAAAATTGTTAAGCACCTGTCCTAAAAGCATGGCCGAAGCATTGATTGATTCCTCAGTACGGACATTAACCTTCTTAAGCGCCTCTATGTACTTGTCCTCATTGATTCCAAGCTCCCGCGCCACCTTACGGAACTTCTCCTCATCTGGATGCTCCGGGAGAACCTGCCCTCCGATAACCGAGCCAACCTTCTGTCCCTCTACAACAAGGTCAATTCCGAAGTCGATGAGACCTGCATGGCAGTGGTACACGCCCTTGCCCTCCCTGTCACACTTCTCACATCTTCTGCAGCCTTCTTTGCTCCCTCTCGTAAGCTTAATACAGAAATCTGTAAAATTATAGCATCCGGAAATATATTTGCCGTCTGCGCCGACCGCAACTGTAGCAAGTCCGGTTGCCTTCGCCCAGTTATTCATAATATCTTCAAACTTATCCATATCTGCAAATTCTCTAATCTCCATACGCTGCCTCCTGTTCCCTCATTTTGAACATACTTTTTATTCTTTTAGTAAAGCGGACATTCGCAATCCGCTTTCGCTGCTTGCTCACGAACGCAGTCGCTTTGCTTATTCTGCGTTCAAATACTCTAGCTTTTTGATTATACAATTATACCATATTTTTTCGAAAAATTAAATATTTTTATAGCATTTTTTCCATATTTCTTTTAAAAATACAATATACAAAAACCGCCCCGGAGATATACATTCCGAATACCTCCGGGGCGGCTGTAGCACCGCTTTTGTTAGTAAAGCGGACATTCGCAATCCGCTTTCGCTACTTGCTCATGAACGCAGTCGCTTTGCCTATTCTGCGTTCAATCAATGGCTGCAATGTCCTTTGCATTTACTGCAGTCGCCTCCACACACGATGGATTTGCCTGCCTTCTTATCCTTAACCATTCCATAGATAATAAATCCAACAACAGCAACAAGTATTGCCGCTACAATCACTGTTCCCATAGTCTATTACCTCCGTTTCGTATGTTAGTGTAATCTAACTCACTTCAAAAGTCAATATTTTTTTGCCGGGATATGTTAAAAAAGTGCCATTGAACCGAAGTTCAATGGCACCTCTTAAGTCAGAATACCTGATAAAACAATATTATAAATATTATCGCAAATACGGTATACACAGCCCCGACAATAACCAATGGCATATAAGCTCTTGTCTTTTTGGCACGTTTCTTCTGAATGTACTCATAATAGCTTTCGTTATCCTCACTGTTAAGACGGGATCCCGGAATAAGTCTCCTTAGCAGTCCCTTCACTGCGAAGGAAATGCCATCGAGTGCTCCAAGACCCGCCACCCAGATTAAGGCGCCGAACATCATGAATGCGATACCCGGAATGGTAAAAGCATCCGCTAACAGCCTGTACCTTTCAGCCGGCAATGTCACTGCATTAAATGACCTGAGTCTTAAAAATACAAAGGAAATAAGCAGACCCACCGCTGCAATAATACTATATGAAATCACCTTATTTTTTGTCTCTTTTTTCACTTACCAAGTTCCTCACGGTAACGAGCCTCCTCGGCATCGTTACAATATACAAAATGACCCGGAACAACCTCACGCATTGATGGTTTGTCAACTGTATAATCATGCTCTGCAATAGGATTGTAGGTTATACGAACCCTGTTCTTCTCAGCATCCGGGTCCGGAAGCGGAATAGCTGAAAGCAGTGAGCGTGTGTAAGGATGCAGCGGATGAGCGAATAACTCATCTGAGGAAGCCAGCTCTACCATATTACCAAAATACATTACACCGATTCTATCGGAGAAATACTTAACAACCGACAAGTCATGTGCGATGAATAATATTGTAAGACCAAGCTTCTCCCGCAGGTCATTCAAAAGGTTGATAACCTGTGCCTGAATGGATACGTCAAGCGCTGAAATCGGCTCATCCGCAATGAGCAGATCCGGTCTCATAATAACGGAACGTGCGATACCGATACGCTGACGCTGACCACCTGAGAACTCATGTGGGTAACGTCCCGCATGCTCTCTTACAAGTCCTACCATCTCAAGTATCTCATATACCTTCTCGTCAATGTACTCCTTATCCCTTATTCCGTTGATTACAAGTCCCTCAGCGATAATCTCGCGGACTGTCATACGCGGATTAAGTGATGCTATAGGGTCCTGGAAAATCATCTGTATCTTGGTTATAAGACGTGTATTCTTGGCTACTCTTAATTCATCCTTGTATTTCTTCTTTAATTCAGCTAATTTTGCGCTGTCATTTCCAGCCTCAGCCATAGCCTTCTTATATCTTTCATTCACCTCGGCTACAAGCTTCTTTGAGTATTCCTTGTCGCAGTTCTTATGGTCGAACACGGCGCTCTTTATCTGCGCCTTGTTCTCGGCTATTGTCTTGTCAAGCTCAGCCTTAATCTCAGCCTTCTTCCTGTTGTTAGCCTCGGCATTGGAAGGATTTTTCTTAGAGTCCTCGTCTAATTCCTTGAGCTCCTTCTTAGCCTCTGCCTTAGCATTCTCTATTGCAAGCTTATAGCTTCCTGTTCCGGCACAGATTCTCTGGTTCTCAAAATATATATTACCGCTTGTAATATCATAAATCTTGATGATTGAACGCCCGGTTGTAGTCTTACCACAGCCTGACTCTCCAACAAGACCGAAAACCTCGCCCTTCTTAATGTCGAAGCTTACACCATCAACTGCCTTGGTAGGGCCAAAATACTGACAAAGATTCTCGACACGAAGTAAAACCTCCTGATTCTTATCTTCCATTAGATTTCACCTCCTGCGCTTTTCTGTTTCATTCTTGCAATACGATCCGTAATAATCTTAGGTATCTCAACCTTCGGTGCATTAGGATGAAGTAACCATGTAGCTGCCATATGTGTATCACTTACCTTGAACATCGGCGGCTGCTTCTCGAAATCGATCTTCATGGCATACTTATTTCTGTCCGCAAATGCATCACCTACAGGTGGATAAATCATATTCGGCGGTGTACCCGGAATAGCATCGAGCTTATCACTCGTATCAAGATCCGGCATTGAGGAAAGAAGAGCCCATGTATACGGATGTCTCGGGTCATAGAAGATATCCTGTGCGGTTCCGTACTCAACTATCTTTCCGGCATACATAACGGCAATCTCATCAGCCATATTGGCAACCACGCCAAGGTCATGTGTGATGAAGATAACCGAAAGGTTACGCTCAACCTTCAACTGGTTGATAAGCTCAAGTATCTGTGCCTGAATCGTAACGTCAAGTGCCGTTGTAGGCTCATCACAGATAAGAATATCAGGGTTTGCCGCAAGCGCTATCGCGATAACGATACGCTGTCTCATACCACCTGAGAACTCAAACGGATACTGATTGTATCTGCGTCTAGGCTCATGGATACCAACCTCCTCCATAAGCTTGATTGCCTTCTCCTTTGCCATCGCCTTGGTTACCTTATATACAACCTGCGAAGCCTTAGTCTTGAAGAAATCAACTATCTCAATTCCTCTTACCTCAACATCGAAGTTCTCTGCTGCTGCTATCTCTGCCTTATACTTCTCCTCAAGACGTGTGACCACATGCATGATATCTGCCTTCAGCTCATCAAGGTCATAAACTGACTTCGGTACAACCTTCCAGTCCACAGTCTTTCCCTTTGCGATAAGCTTCTCTCTCTTGGCAGACTGCTTTGCAAATCTTGCTTCCTCCTTCGGATTGGTCTTCTGGGCGGAGAAGTACTTATCGATAGCCTTATTAAGACTGCTTCTGAAAGTATATGCGACACTGTCCTTATTGATTTCAAGCTGGTCAATGGAAGCCGGAACCAAATCGGCAAGAGTCTTTGCATAGCTCTTAGCCTCAGCCTTTGTGAAGCTGCCCTCGTAGTACTTCTTAGCCTCCTCAAGCTTAGGAAGAAGCTTCTTCTTGTTCTCAAGTGCATTTTCGAACGAATAGCGTATACCATTATCCTCAAGTTCAAGGAAATGGTTCATGAAATTGTCATTGAGGAATGTAAGTGCCTCCTCGTTGAGCTTCTCAACACCCTTTCCCTTGATGCTGCAATCCTTTCCCTTAAGCTTATAGTAACCTATTCTGAAGAAATTAGGTCTTGGCTGGTTGATAATGTCATCCATAAGCCCGGCTGTATCATTTAACAGCTTTTCTAAAGAAGCTGAAAGCTCGACATTCTCCTGAGCCTTCTTCGGATAACTGTCCTTCTCCTTCTTATACTTATCAAGAAGCTCTGTAAGCCTTGCAGCATACTCATCCTCGATAAACTCATTCTGAACCTTCTGAAGCATCAGAACATAATCTGTAAGCTTCTCTCTTACATCAGGATTCTGCTTCTTCTCTACCATGAAAATAAGATCCTCAACAGATGCCTTTATTTCCTCGGCATTTGCCATAGCATCATTGTATGGCATCTCAAGCTTTGTCGACAGAGTTGCAAAGCCGTCGAAGGTCTTTATCATCTCTGTGATTTCTGCCTCTGAGCCCTGTCCCTGAGCCGCAATCATGTTGCTCTTCAGTATCCTCAGAAGGGAGTTGAACTCATTTCTCGCTTCTTTTCTGTTCGCCTTATTCTTAAGAAGCATCGCCTCTGTAATCTGGCGTCCGATTTTTACGATTGGATTGAGGGAGGACAATGGATCCTGGAAAATCATCGATATCTTATCGCCTCTGATTTTGTACATCTCATCCTCTGTGATGGATAATAAATCCTTTCCATCATACAGAATCTCTCCGCCCTCTATTATTGAGTTACCGGCAAGGATACCAAGGATTGCCTTGGAGGTAACTGATTTACCTGAGCCGGACTCTCCAACGATTGCAAGTGTCTTACCTCTTTCAAGGTCAAACGAAATATCTCTAACAGCCTTAACGGTTCCTCCCTGTGTACGGAAGGAAACTTTCAGGTTCTTAACTTCTAATATCTTATCCATATATTATTCCTCCACACCACGCAGCGATGGATTGAACGCATCTCTTAATCCATTACCGAACAAGTTAAAGCATATCATAAGTAACGAAAGCACTAATGCAGGGCATATCATAAGATGAGGATAGTTAGTCCAGATACCCTGTGCCTCAGCAAGAAGGTTACCAAGCGAAGTCGTAGAAGCTGTACCAAGCTTAACGATACCTAAGTAGCTTAACATACTCTCTGAGTTGATTACACTTGGAATTGACAGCGCCGCTGAGGTAACAATTGTTCCAAGTGAGTTAGGGAAAATATGCTTCCAGATAAGTCTTCTGTCCTTCGCACCAAGTGTTCTTGCAGCCATAACATACTCTGAATTCTTAAATCTGTAGAACTGTGTACGCACTCTTGATGCCGTACCGATCCATCCTGTGAGCACATAGGCAAAGATAAGGCAGGCAACCGGTCCGAGCTTTGAAGCGAGGTGTAACTGGAACAGTGTGGCAACGATGATGAACGGAACACCGCTCAGTACATCGGTGACTCTCTCTAAGACTATATCAACTGTTCCACCGTAGTAGCCCTCAATCGCACCATAAGCGGCACCGATTATGAAGTTGACTACCGATACACATACAGCGACAAGCAGGCTCAGCTTGATACCATCTGCAAGCCTGAGCGCAAGGTCATAGCCCTGGCTGTCCGTTCCGAGAATATACTGAGGCGCGAAGCCGTTCTTATACTGATAATAGTTATAGTACAGAACTCTTACCCTGTACTGGGCTGTATCATAGCTTCCACCACCTGTGTACTCGTAATAAACCGGGTTTCCGTCAGCATCGCGGACATAGTTATCCTCAAGTACCATTCCCTCTCCATACTCGATAGTCTTGGCTTTCCCATTCTTATCAATATAGACAGGTGTACCCTTCTTGGTCTTGTACCAGTAGTTGGCATCTAACGCGTCGAAGTTCCATTCGTTGTCCGCAATAAGAGGATATAATATCTGAATGCCTGTCTCCTCCTGATATCTAAGGATATCCTTGTACTCGGACTGCTCAATGCTGTTGTACATAAAGCCTACCTCAAGATAAGTGTCGATATTGGCACCATAGACCTTTTTCTCCTTCTTGGCAGCATCGTAGGTTATAGAAGGTTCGCCTATTGAGCCCTTGATAATCGGCTGATACCTGCTGGCAAGTCCTTCCTCAAGTGTGACATTGCCGTTTCCCTCATGATCCTCTGCACCCATACCTATAGCTACAGCCTTGACAAGTCCCTTGTCCGAGAACTTACGTGCAACGGAACCATCTGCTATTCCGAACTTTGCAAGAAACTCATTTCTAGGTCCCTTCTTAGCATAATAAGCGTCCATGAATCTTGAGTCATAATTTCTTATAAACAGAGGGGTTATGAATGCAAATAGTACAATAAGCGCAATTATAACCGTTGCGATAACGCTGGCGCGGTTCTTCCTGAAACGAATCCATGCGTCCTTAAAGTAGCTGATAGGCTTATCCTCAAATTTCTTGTCGGATATTCTATCTCCATCATGAACAAATTCAAATTTCTCCAATGGGATGTTTTCATAGTTTAAATTGTTGTCCTGCATACTATTTCTCCCCCATTCTTATTCTAGGATCAATAAAGCCGTAGCTTATATCTACAACGATGTTCGCTAAAAGACCTATAAATGTATAGAAAATACTGTCCATCATAAATACATCGTAGTCAAACAACGAAATAGACTTGATGTACAGCTGTCCGACACCCGGAATTGAGAATATCTGCTCGATAATCATTGAACCTCCCATGATTCCTATAAAGCTGGAGATAATCATAGGGAGTATCGGTACCATCGCATTCTTGAGTGCATGTCTTACAGTCGCCTGTCCACGGGTAAGACCCTTAGTACGTGCAAGAAGCATATAGTCCGATGTAAGTGTCTCGGTAAGCTCCGCTCTTGTAAATCTGCATAAGCCTGCAATCTCACCGAAGGAAAGTGCAAGAATAGGTGCAATCATACTGTGGAACATCTTGCCTGTAAGCCATGAACCTCCCGCATCGTTGATGGAATATACCATAAGCGGAAGCCATCCAAGCTTGAAATAAAATAAATACTGAACCAGGAATGCATATACATAGCTCGGCACAGAGATAAATACCATGACAAGTGTGCTTATCAATGAATCCTGCCACTTATTCTTCTTGATAGCGGCAAATATACCAAGTCCTATTCCCAGAGGAATTGAAAGTAAGAGTGAGTACAGGTTTACCAGCACTGTCGGTAAAAGTCTGCTTGTGAGCACATCCCATGCAGGCTGTCTGAACTGAATGTACCAGGACGTACCAAAATCCCACTTGGTGAAAATATTCTTCAGATATATACCATACTGAATCAGCAATGGCTTATTATATCCAAGTGCCTCCCATCTTTCCTGAATAGCAGCCGCCTGTACCTTGTCCGTAGGCAGCTCTCTAGGAAGTAAACGTACTAACATGAAACAAATTGTGGAGATAATAAAGAATGTAAAAAACATCAATACAATACGTTTTACAACGTATTTTCCCATTCCACTTCTTCGTCCTCCGGTCTTTTTAGCCTTTCCCATTAGAGCTTTCTCCTTTTTATTACTTTATCCTTAACTTATATACTGGTTCTAAACAATGCATTTCTTTGTTTAGGTTCAGCTACACGAAATTATATAATATTTTTATTGTCACGGCAATAAATAATATTGCAATTATTCTAAGTAATCCTTCGTAATTTTCCCTTAAGCGGTAACCAAACCAAAACAGAGAAAAACATAGCTATTGAACAAAAACTGCGGAGAACTTCTGCTTCTCCGCAGCCTGAGTTTTGTTCTGTATTAGTTAAAGTGACTTATTTGCAGCTTATTCATAGCTTAATGTATTGTTTGCTATATAATCAGCCCACTCCTGATCGGAGTAATTGTACTTCATAAGCTCCATTCCACCAAAGCCATACATGATGTTGTAGTCCTCTGTGTAGTATGAACACTTATATGAAAGCATTGAACAAGATGTCATTCCGGCAAGTGGAATTCTATAGTACTTCTTTAAGAATTCCTCCTCTAACTGAGCTGTGATGCTGAGCTTTGTGGAGAAATCAGCCTCTGAGTATACGCCTGAGCCTATCATCGAGCCTGACCATGCCTGCCATGTCATTGTAACATCCTCACCGTTAACATTGAGTGTTAACTCCTCTGTCTTAGGATCCCAGCAGCCAGCCTCATTAATTGAGTACTGATCCGGATCACAGTATACCTGGAAGTTACGGAACGGATAGAATGCGGCACCGCCCCATGCACCGAAGCCGATAGCATACTCGCCCTTAACTACATCACCGTAACGGTCGTTGATATTATCAACTGCAGTCAGTGTAATCTTACCGAAGCCTGAACCCTCAGCAGCAGCATTGACATACTTGTTGAAGAGCTCAATCTGCTTGTTATCAGATGAATCAAGTGCACCCTTCTTGTAACCGATACGGATAACGATATCCTCACCGGCTGTGTAGAGACCTGCGGCAACAAGCTCATCGCAGGCTGTCTTCATAAGCTCCTTAGCCTCTGTTAAGTTGTAACCATTGATTGACTTATATGCATCCTGTAATGTTGCATAAGGTGTTCCATCGCCGTAAGATACTCCGTAAAGGTTACAGATTGCCTGCATAGCCTCATCAGAGTTACGGTATGAGGATGTTGGGTCATTGTATACATCATAGAAATATAAGTTGTTGAGTATAGCGTAAGCCGGCTTGTAGCCAGGTGTAGCTGTTACCCACTCAGTACGGTCAATGCCTAATGACATTGCCTTACGGAAATTGTCATTAGAGAGAACAACTGAGTTAGTATTACCCTTTGAACGATCCATTTCCTGAAGCTTCTCAAGGTTAGTGTTGAAGAAGAAGGACATTGTGTATGTCTCATCAACCTTGTATAACTGATCTGAGGTTGCATATGTTGAAAGGTCATCAGCACTTGGAGACCACCCATCAATCTCACCCTTTAAGAATGCCTGCTTTGCAGCATTGTCATCCATAACGTTGATAACGATCTTATCTGTTACATATCTAGGAACATTCTCACCATCTACAAGATAAGGTGTTGTTGAAACAAGACGTCCGTTCTCCTCTGTATAGCCATACCAGTTCTCGTTCTTCTCGAATACCATCTGCTTATCATTCTGTAAAGAAACAAGCTTATATGGTCCATAGGACATAGTGTTCTCAAGCTTAGTGTTGTAATCGGTTGTTACCAATGTACCGGTTGTATCCTTGCCTGCCTCATAGTATGGCTCATATACTAACCATGTTGATGTACAGCTTGTTAAGAAGTAGTTGAGATCCTGATATGTCTGTGTTACATAACGGATAGTGTAATCGTCAACCTTGTAAAGACCTACTGTATCCCAGTCAACCTTCTCGCTTAATGTACCATCATTTACGAATAACATTTCCTTTGTTAAATTAGCAATCTCTGCCTCATCTGTGATACCGAAGCCTGCTGCAAGCGCTGCAGAAACGAAGCCGAAGATTGCATCCTTGTTATCAGCAGTAATCTTAGTATAGCCGTAATCATCTGCACCGTCAGTGATTGCTGCATAGCCGTCCTCTGTTCCTAAACCATTGTCATTCCAGAGAGCGCTCACAGAATAGCCGAGGGTTGTATCAGCGCTGTCGCTTATATATACATATCCTGCATCGATACCTGCGTCTAAATCATAAGAGTAGTCAGGAGTCTCTCCATCGCCGTAAGCCGGAACCATTGCAGTGTAGAGCGGAGACTCTGAATTATAGTATGCAAGACCACCTGCAACTGCGGACTCACCGCTATAGTAGAGGTTAGCTCTGTAGTTCTTCATGGAAGAATCAAGTAACTGCTGCATTGAGTAAACGTATGTATCAGCAGTGATAGGTGTTCCGTCCTGCCACTTGGCATCCGGATTTAACTTGATTTCGAATACGAAGCCGGCATCTGTCTCATCTGCCGTCTTGCCTGATGGAAGAGTTACATTGTACTTAGTGAGGTCATCCTTGTGATCCTTCGTCACATCAGTGATGGATGTTGCCATCTCATATACCCACTGATATACACCATTCTCAGAATCGAGAATCTGCATTGTACAGAAAGGTGAAGATAAATAACTATTTAAAACCTCATCATCCGCATTTGACTCCCATGTATGCGGATTCCAGTTGTTGGCAAGTGCTGACGTATAGGAATTGTATGTATAGGTCTGCACTCCATCGTTACCTGTCTCACTGCTGCCATCTGTAGCAGAAGTGGACTCACCTGTCTGACCCTGTGATGTTGTAGAATCAGTAGGATTGTTGTTCGACTTGTTACATGCTGCAAGTGAAAATACCATTGCAGTTGAAAGTGTAACAGCAAGAACACGCTTTGAAAACTTTCTCATAAAATTTTCCTCCTTGTTATATTTTAACGCGTTTGCACTTTACCAGTTTAAATTATCGCCGTATTCAAGAAAAAGGAATGAGACTAGCCCACCCCTTTATGTGCAATATACCGGTAAGTATTAAATTTAAATTATTCCGCGTTAATTAACGTAAATAGAATATATTCAAATGCTCCGAATGTCAAGCAATTTTTATTATTTTCTTAACCTTTTCTGTCGATAAGTGCCACTACCTCGGTGTTTGCCGTTCCCGGAAACATGTCGACCGCAGCCGCTTTTTCCAAATAATATCCATTTTCATTAAAGACAGCCATGTCTCGCGCAAGACTTGTCGGCTTACAGGATACATATACTATCCTGTCGACACCGTATGCTATGAGCTTCGGCAGTGCCTTCGGATGTATACCATCACGCGGCGGGTCAAGGATGAGTATATCCGGCTTCTCCTCTATCTCATCAATCACCCTGAGCACATCACCCGCTAAAAACTTACAGTTATCAAGACCATTAAGTGCAGCATTTTCCCTGGCTGCCTTTACCGCCTCCTCGACTATCTCAACACCTACAACGCGCTTCGCAACCGCCGCTGCAAGCTGCGCTATCGTTCCGGTTCCGCTGTACAGGTCGAACACAACCTTGTCCTTGGTATCACCTATATAGCTTCTTACAGTATCATACAGAACCTCCGCGCCAAGCGAGTTGGTCTGGAAGAATGAAAAAGGTGTTATCTTGAACTTAAGTCCAAGAAGCTCCTCATAGAAGAAATCCTGTCCACAGAGGATATCCGTCCTGTCGCTCTGCACCACATCAGCAAGGCTGTCATTCACGGTGTGAATCACTCCTGCCACCTTGCCATGTATCCTGCCGTCCGACACCATATCCATAATAAGAGACGCATAACCATCAAGAAGTGCCTTCTCAGCCCGTGTGTCAAGCTGTGAGGTGGTCACTATATCCACAAGAAGCTCCTGAGTCCTCTTAGCCTTTCTCACAAGCAGATGTCTGAGGTATCCGGTATGGGCAAGCTTTTTATAAAACGTAACACCGCTGTTCTTAAAATAATCAAGTGTTGCCGAAAGTATACTTCTGAAATCGCCATCCATAATCCTGCAGCCACTGACTGTCACTATATCATGAAAGCTTCCTCTCTTATGCATGCCAAGGCTCAGCGGTCCATCCTTCACCTCATCACCGAAGGAAAATTCCATCTTGTTGCGGTATTCGGCCACCTCCGGGCTTCCCTTTATCCCCTCGTAGATGTAATCTCCTCCTACAGGAGCAAGAAGCTTCTCTATCTGTGCGCTCTTAAGCTTAAGCTGTTCCTCATAGCGCACCGGCTGGTACACGCAGCCCCCGCACCTTCCGAAATGTTCGCACCTTATGCTCTCATCAACAATATCCGATTCCTTTATAACAGCACATGCCGTACCCTCTGCATTTCCATTTCGCACCTTGTCTATTCTCACGTCAAGGGTCTGTCCGGGTATGACATTCTTGACCGTGACAGTTCCCTCATCACATATAACTTTACCTTTATTAGGAAAAGCAACGGAAGCTACAACCCCTTCTATGTGCTCTCCTTTTTTCATATAATCTCCATTCCGCAGGCTTTAACTTCCAAGCTCCTGCCTCTATTATTTCTTATTTCCGCCGAACAATGCCCTTGCAAGAAGTCCGACACCGCCAAAGATCAGAACCAGATACAATATCCACTCAAACAGTGTCAATCTCTGAAGTCTTATCGTTGTCGATGCGATTACTGACACAATTATTAACAGAAATCCAAATCCTGTAACTAACTTAGCTCCAAAAGAGCCAGGCTTTACAAAGAGCCATACAACGCCTATAATAAACGGTATTATCACAAGTCCTGAATTGACATTAAGCCCGAACAGGCTTAAATTTCCCGCAAAAAAAGAGGTCTGCACCGATGCCTTATTTGTAAAAAGATACAGACCAACAACCAGCATTGCAAGACCGCCTAAAAATTCCAAAAGTTCATTACGTTCCTTCTTCACTTTTCAACATGCTCCTATTCCATCTTTTCTGTCTGTTGTATAATAATACATATTAAAACAATAGGAGGGCATTATCCCTCCTATCATTTATTCACTGCTTACTATTGGTATTCCGTTATCACAGGATTACTTATCCTCGGACTTCTCATCCTCTTCCTCGAAGAAGTCATCCTCAAAGTCTTCATCCTCATCCTCGAAATCATCATCATCGTAATCCTCATCCTCGAAGTCCTCAAGGTAATCAGGTGTAAAGTATCTGTATACTGCATAAGCGATACCTGCTACAGCTGCTACGAATCCGACAATTGCAAGAATCCATAACAGTGGGCTGCACTTCTTCTCTTTCTCAACAACAACCTGCTTCTTATTAAGGAGTTCCTTAAGATCCTTTAAGTCCTTACCCTTAACCTGCTCAAGTAATTCTTCAATCTTATTCATACTTCATTCATCCTTTCTTGAAATATATTATGATACCGGCACAAAAAGCTTTGTACGCTATCAGCTTATAAACTTAAGTATAATTTTATCATATATTGTTAAAAATATCTAGTCAATTTTTACCAGTTTTGCAAAAGAAGCAAACATTTTTTTGACACCTGCCGAATCGAACTGCACCGTAACCTCGAAATCCCTGCCTCCCGATACAATGTTCTGTACTGTACCCTCACCGAACTTTACATGCTTTACCCTGTCTCCCGCCGCATAGCCAAGCTCATCAAGGCTTGCTGCGACCTTAGGTGCTCCTTTTGGGATATCAGTCATCGAAACAGCCGGCTTATTCCAGACTGCGCTGTTTTTCTTTGCTGCCGGGCGGTTCCACGGCAATGCCTCCCTCATGGCAGCTTCGGCAGCCCTGATACCCTTATCATCAGAAAATGCCACAGGCTTTCTTATTCCCTGTCCGCTCTCAGATAATAACTGCGGCGGAATCTCACTTATAAAGCGCGACTGCTTGCACAGCATCATCTCTCCGCGGACCATGCGCTGTTTTGCCATGCTCAGCACAAGTCTCTGCCTCGCACGCGTGATTCCTACATAGCACAGCCTCCTCTCCTCCTCAAGGTCGCTCTTGTCATCGGACGTAATCGCCATGTAGCTTGGGAAATTGCCATCCTCCATGCCTGCAAGGTACACAATAGGAAATTCCAGCCCCTTCGCGCTGTGAAGTGTCATAAGTGAAACAACGTTATTATTCTCATCCATATTGTCAATATCCGCGACAAGTGCAACCTCCTCAAGGAAGCCTGACAAGGTCGGCATATCCGTATTCTCCTCATACGCTGCCGCCTTTGAAATAAGTTCATTTATATTCGACATCCTGTCCGCAATCTCATCCGGTTCATCGTCATCGGAGAGATACTCCTCATATCTTATGCTCTCAACTATATCGGATATAAGCTCCTTAATCGACATCTGCATTGCCTTTGCACGGAATGCGGATATGAGTGTACAGAAATTGTCAAGCTTTCCTATCGTTGCCTTAGCAAGTCCCGGTATCTTACTGCCATTCGCTGCAGCAGCATAAAAGCTTAAGTCATTGTCCTCAGCGTAAGCTGCCACCTTCTCAATTGTTGCGGCACCTATTCCGCGTTTAGGAACATTGATAATTCTTCTTACCGCGACTTCATCCCTCGCATTGTCTATCGTCTTAAGATAAGCAAGAACATCCTTAATCTCTTTTCTGGCATAGAAATTGACCGCACCGTATATTCTATAAGGCACACCCAGCTCCACGAACTTTTCCTCAAGTACTCTCGACTGTGCGTTGGTCCTGTACAATATCGCAAAGTCATTGTAATTATTGCCCTCTGCCGCCCTTTTCTTTATATCGGATACAATACCATACGCCTCTTCGTATGCCGTATTATATACATTATATGCAAGCTTATCGCCTGCACCCTGGTCCGTCCACAGACTCTTATCCTTTCGTCCCTCATTGTTCTTTATTACAGCGTTGGCAGCATCGAGTATATTCTGTGTGGAACGGTAATTCTGCTCAAGCTTTATAACCTTAGCCTCCGGGAACACGCTCTCAAAATCCAGAATATTTCTTACATTGGCTCCTCTGAATTTATAAATCGACTGGTCATCATCACCCACAACACACAGGTTTCTGAAACGTGCCGCCAAAAGGCTTATAAGCTTGAACTGCGCCATATTGGTGTCCTGATACTCATCGACCATGATGTATCTGAAGCGCTCACCATAATAATCAAGCACATCCGGGCATGACCCAAACAACTCAACCGTCCTGCATATAATGTCATCAAAATCAAGCGCATTGTTAGCCTTTAACTGCCTCTGGTATTCTCTGTAAACCTCTGCCACTTTCTTCCGGTGATAGTTGGCACCTGCCTCAAGCTCCATCTCGTCCGGTCCCTTCAGCTTATCCTTCGCTCTTGATATATCGGTCAATACCGCTCTGTCCTTATAGAGCTTGGTATCAAGGTCAAGCTTCTTCAGAATCTGTCTGATTATCGACTTCTGGTCATCGGTATCATAGATTGTAAAGCTGTTGGAATAACCTATTCTCTCTATGTATCTTCGAAGTATTCTCACACATGCCGCATGGAATGTCATTATCCACGCCCCTCCTGCGTCCATCCCCAGAAGTCTGTCAACTCGCTCGCGCATCTCAGCCGCAGCCTTATTGGTGAATGTGATTGCAAGAATATTATATGGATTGACATTCTTCTCCTCTATTAAATATGCTATCCTATGAGTCAAAACACGGGTTTTTCCGGAACCTGCCCCGGCTAACAGAAGCACAGGTCCCTCCGTTGTAAAAACGCCCTCCCTTTGCTGCTCATTTAAAGTATCATAAATACTCATTTTTATTTCCTTTCCAAATAACACATCTATCAAAAAAGCTTCATTACTGAAACTTAAAAACACCCCGTCAACCGGTATACCAGTCGCACGAGGTGCTTCCGTAAAAATCAATTAATTCTGTCCCATCTTAGCCTTAAGTGCTGCAAGCTCGTCATCAACCTCAGGTGTTGACATGCCCTCATACTTACGTGCGATATCATTGATTGAATCGACACCGCTTCTGTTAAGCTCTGCCATGGCATTAGCCTCATCAAGCATCTTGTTAGCCTTAGCCTCCATCTTGTCAAATGCGGAAAGGTTCTCTGCTGCCCCATCCACACTGGCTCCAATCTTATTGATTGTCTGCTGGGTCTTTGCAACCGCAATCTTAGCCTTGATTGCATCTCTTCTTGAATTGAGCTGGCTGATATCCCCCACAAGCTTCTGGTGCATCTGGCGCATCTTAGCTGCGTTCTCAGCAGCCAGGGTATATGTCTCCTGAAGAGATGTCTGCTTAACAACAAGCTCCTTCTTCTTCATGAGGAATCTCTTGGCATCCTCGTCATTGCCTGCAAGAACTGCCTTCTCTGCATAGCTCTGCATCTTGGCAACCTCTGCCGTGCACTCATCTAACTGTCTCTTAGCCTTAGCCTCCTCTGCCATAACAGAAGCCGTCTCCTGCTTAACCTTGGCAAGATCGCTCTCGAGATTGCGAAGATACTGATCTATCATCTTCTCTGGATCCTCTGCCTTGTCGAGAAGCGCATTGATGTTAGCGGACATTATGTCCTTAAATCTTGAAATAATACCCATTGTCCTACCCTCCAAAATATTCAGAAATCATGTATATCATAGCACATGGAAACATAAAAGTCACTATATTTATTTGAAATAATCCATTTATATGTTTTGACACCCGAATCATGTTTTTCTTGTTTTTGATATGAAATTAGGTTATAATGAACCAGACATCAGAACTATGTCACATAGAAAAGAGGTTGCAACATGTCACTTGAACATTCTGAATTTTTAGCAGATATGCTTCACAAGCTCGCAAAGCTTGATTATATACGCCCGGGCGAGATACCCAATATCGACCTGTACATGGATCAGGTCACGACATTCATGGATACTCACCTTGAGGCCACCAAGCGCAATGAGGAGGATAAGATTCTCACCAAGACCATGATTAACAATTATGCCAAGAATAATCTTCTTCCTCCACCGGTCAAAAAGAAATACTCACATGACCACATGATAACCCTAATGTTTATCTACTATTTTAAGACGCTGATGTCGATAAGTGACATACAGTCAATACTTGGACCTCTCACCGACAGATTCTTCGGCGACAAGGGAAGTGTTTCCTTAGAACATATATATAAGGAGATTTATCAAGGTGAGCGTGAACGCCTTTCCCCGATAACAAAGGACATCATATCCATGTTCAAGAAGGCGGAGAACAGCTTTTCCGATGTCACCGATGAACAGGAGAGAGACTATCTGCGGACATTTTCGTTCATCTGCTATCTATGCTTTGATATGTACCTCAAGAAGGAAATGGTCGAGAACATTATAGACGAATTCAACTCAAAGAATGATACAGAGAATCCTGATTCCTGCTCCAGAAAAAAATAGTTGGGACAGGGGGTCTGACCCCTTGTCCCATTTCTATTGTTCTTCATTCTTGATGTTAAGTCTCTCAAATACCATATCATAGGCATCGTTTCCATAATTAAGTGAACGATTGACACGGCTGATGGTTGCTGTGGAGGCGCCCGTCTTTTCTGCGATGTCGAGATATGTCTTTCTCTGTCTCAGCATTCTCGCCACCTCATAGCGCTGTGATAATGATAAAAGTTCATTTACAGTACATACATCCTCAAAAAATGCATAGTATTCATCAAGATCTTTCAATGTCATAATTGCTTCAAAAAGATGGTCAACCGCTTCTGATTTTAAATTCTTACCCATATAATACTCCTTTTTTGTTAATTGCCATGTTGCCTGTAATCAGGCAAATCCATACATCGCTTTAACAGCACAATAGCATTTTAGCACAATGAAGTTGTAAAGTCCACTATATTTTGCAAATAAATTAACAAATTTTTTTTATAAAATAAAGCGTTCAATTGCTAAAGCGACGCCGTCTTCATCATTGGAGGCCGTTATATAACCGGCACATTTTTTTACCTCTTCCCGTGCATTAGCCATCGCCACACCGAGTCCGGCATATTTTATCATCGTGAGGTCATTAAATCCATCACCGCACGCCATAAGCTCTTCCCTCCTGCAGCCTATGATATTCAAAAAACTCTCAAGTGATTTTGCCTTGTCGACCCCCTTAGGAAGTATCTCAAGGAAATATGGCTCCGACCTATATACATCCATTCTGTCACACAGCGCGGCATGAACCTTTTTCTCAACCTCAGCAAGATAATCTCCATTCCCCAGCATCAGACATTTGTTAATCGGGAAATTGATGTACTCCACAAGATTGTCGACCTTCTTGATTCCAAGGCCGTTAATGCGTGCCTCTATCGCAAGAAACTCGTCATCCGGTTCCTCGGTTATAAGGTCATCGCCCTCGTATGACATCAGATTCACTTTATACTTTTTAGAAAGCTCATATATCTCCGGCAGATACTCAAGCGGCAGCTTCATATCATGGATTATCTCGCCCGTCCTGCATGAGATAAGCCTTCCTCCATTAAATGACAGAATATATCCATCCTTCTTCTCAAGCTCAAGCTCCTTTGCAAAAGCCCTGATTCCCTGCACCGGTCTCCCCGATGCAATCACAATCTTCACGCCCTTTGCCGCTGCTGCCGACACTGCCTTCTTAGTTTTTTCTGTAATCTGCTTTTTAGAATTTGTAAGAGTTCCATCTATATCAAGTGCAAGTACTCTGTATGCCATAACGCCTCCGACTTATATGTATTGTATTATGAAATCCTGTCTGATTCCAAGCACAGATACATATAGTACATTATAACTTTCCCTTTTTCAAGTATTAAATCAAAAAATTGCATTTGTCGAAAGTCACATTTTCCCGCAGCATCCATATACTATGATATCATGGTCAGAACCTTGGGCCTAACAAATTGTTGGAGGTTATCTTGAAAGCAAGAATTTCTCTGGTTTTATCAATTGTCACGCTTATTTTTACTGTTCCGCTCCTCTTCTGCGGATGTAAAAAAGATGAAAGTACACTAAAGGATGTTACTTTGAATGAGGTTGCTCATTCTATTTTTTATGCTCCCCAATATGTTGCAATAGAAAACGGCTATTTCGAGGAGGAAGGAATCAATCTGAAGCTTGTCACTGGCTTCGGTGCCGACAAGGTTATGACAGCACTTATCTCAGGTGAGGCGCAGATTGGATTCATGGGTTCCGAATCCTCAATCTACGCCTATAATGAAGGCAACAGCGATTATGCGGTCAACTTCGCACAGTTAACGCAGCGTGCGGGTAATTTCCTCGTATCAAGAAAACCCATTGATAATTTTTCATGGGATATGCTGAAGGGAACCACGATACTTGGCGGAAGAGCCGGAGGAATGCCTGAAATGGTTCTTGAATACATCCTGAAAAATAACGGAATAGACATCTCAACAGATTTAGAAATAGTCCAGAACATAGATTTCGGGCTGACAGGCGGTGCTTTTGCCGGCGGACAGGGCGACTTCACCGTTGAGTTCGAACCGCACGCCACCGCCCTTGAAAAGGAAGGCACTGGCTACGTTGTCGCAAGTCTCGGCGTCGACAGCGGCTATGTTCCGTATACCGCCTACAGTGCAAAGAAAAGCTATATAAACAAAAATCCTGAGATAATACAGGGCTTCACCAATGCACTCCAGCGCGGAATGGAATATGTCAATTCGCACTCCTCTGAGGACATTGCCAAGGTCATCGCGCCACAATTTCCCGACACCGACGCAGACACCATAGCAGTCATTGTCGAAAGATACAAATCCCAGGATACATGGAAAAATGACCTTGTAT
This sequence comes from Eubacterium sp., assembly GCA_003486385.1. Classification (GTDB taxonomy): domain Bacteria; phylum Bacillota; class Clostridia; order Lachnospirales; family Lachnospiraceae; genus CAG-882. Next base: position 32,722 of record DNFT01000114.1, read on the forward strand.
TCTCAAAGGACAGCTTCACGCTTCTTCAGGATATCCTATACGAAGCCGGCGTGATAAAGGAATACGCCCCTTACTCCGACTTAGTCGACACCGGCTTTGCACAGAAGGCGCTTAAATAATCTGTAAATCTATAAAAAACATGGGGACGATTCCGGCGGCACCATTGTTGCGCCGGCATCCTCCCCATGTTTCCATGTTTTTACAAGCCTTTAAACTGCTCATATATATCATTTTCCTGTTTTTTTATCTGCATATAGGTTCCGAGCACCGCTTCCTTCTTCTTTTCAAAGTTCCGAATTATGCTCTCCATGTTCTTTACAGCAACATCCACCACTGCCGGACATATCTTATTATTGTCCGCATCAGCCTGAATTATAGCCTTAATCTTATCAGGAGCAAATGCCTCCTTGTAGCTTCGCTTTCCGTACAGGGCACTTATAATATCCGCAACAGCAACTATACGCTGTGGTCTTGTAAGCTCATCCCCTTTAAGACCCCTGAAGTAGCCGCTGCCGTCAAGCTTTTCGTGATGCCTTATCGCAATCTCCCTTATATCATCATCCACTATGCCCTTAAGTACATGGTCGGTAATCTCCACATGCTTTTTCATAATATCCATCTCTTTATCAGACAGTCTTCCCGTAGACTCAAGTATCGACAGCGGAATGGCAATCTTTCCAATATCATGGAGCAGCGCTCCGTAATACATATTATACTTGTCCTGACCCGACAGCTTCATCAGATCTCCTAACTCCTGCGCAAAAATTGTTGTGGCGAGTGTATGTATTACCGTGTACTGGCTGCGGAAATCAATTATATAAATCAACATCTGCAGGAATTTTCTCTTATAATCCTCCGAAAAGCTGACCGAAGCAATAAGCTCATCAAGCTCCTTAAGGTAATCCTCCTTCTTCAGCTTCTCAAGTATATTATACCTCGTGTTAGCCTTAAGAAAAAGGTTAAGTGCTTCCGCCGAATACTTAATATTGCGGTACTTCTGAAGATAATCCGGCTCTAAAGTTCCCGGCATGCTCATGGTGACATCAATCTTGTCTGCCATGAAAAGATATTCTGCTATCTTTATATACTGGCTCTTAATCAGATAATGCTTATTATAATCAAGATGGTGGTAGAGCACTATCTCTGCCTTATCTTCAAGCGGTGACAGGTACTTAAGAAACAGAAAACCGAATATAGAATGCGGCCATACGTCATCCTTCTCAAACTGTGCCCACTGATGTATGTATTCGAGCTTACATGTTCCTATATCATGCAGAACTGCGATTATGACATAATCCGCCATCTCCTTGCTGCTCATATGACCTTCAGTCTGCAGCATTTTATACAAAATATATGCTGTTCTCTCGCTATGGTGCATCAATTGTGGGTTCAGTATTGAAAAAGACTTGCGAAGAATATCGTACATATTACTTCCACTGATAACCGCCATAAATTACCTCCAACAAACTTTTACAGAAATACATAATTGTTATTATACTGAAACTTTTTATTTTTTCAAGAATTTAATAAAATTTCATTTGATTGATTATGATGATTAGTCTATAATTGAATAGTCCATCCGGACAAAATATATAATTAATGAGAGGATATATGTATGAATTTTGATATTGCATCCGAATTAAGTGGTCTTTTTGACTTTAGTAAGACAATTCCATCTCTTACTATATCATTTATTGCAGCGTCGGGGATTCTGCTCCTGTGCGCCTGCATACTTGTCACCTTCACAGCCAGACGCATTGTAGGTCTGAGATTTATGCCGGTACTGTACGGTGCCACGTCCTATCTTCTGTTCTATATAATGATAGGCAGTTTTCTCTCTGGTCTGCTCTCCCTCACCATCCCACAGGGTGCCGGAACAGCCACCCTCGCTGTAGCGCGCTTTATGGTGCTGCTTATAACTTCCTCCCTTATAGTATGCGGCCGCTTCTTTGCAATGTGGTTCATCCGCAAATACTATGCCGAATACTGTGATGCATACGGAATAGGTGTAGGTGTGGCACTTACCGAAGCAATCATAACTGCTGTCACAATTTTTCTCAACTATTCCCTGTGCCTTACACTCAACTCATCAGGGCTTGCCGCACTCGCAAACGGCTATGACACTATTGAGGAAGCCACCAGACAGCTGAACGATGTATGGTTTTTATACAGCTCCCCATCCTATGTATACTTATTCTCAGGTGCGGAGAGCATTATGTTCCTCATCTTCAACACCATGATATCCGTAATGTTCTATGCCGTATGCCACAAGGAGCTTAAAAGGCTTCATCTGGTATCAATAATAGGCTTACAGACCTTGATGTATCTTCCGGCTAACTTCTATTCATCCGGTATAATCTTCAACCGTATAGCCTGTTTTATAACCGAAATCATCATATTCGCCGGATGTGTATTCCTCTTTAACAGAATACATAACAAATACTATAAGGATATAAAGCCACCTGTCAGGGAGCAGAAGAGCAGCGATAAGAAAGGTTCTAAGTCATCCACAGGCAGCAAAATGCCGGACTTTAACAAGAACATAAATAAATAATGCTGCTCTTAAAAGCGCAAGTAAATAGGGATTGCCATATCGGCAATCCCTATTTTCATAATCTCGTTAAGTACAAATACTGCTCTTTTATATATATTAAAAAGGCACACTGTAAAACTTCGTTGATTATAATTTTGTTACGTTTGTAGCCTGTGGTCCCTTAGCGCCGTCTACTACGTCAAACTCTACAGCCTGGCCCTCTTCAAGAGACTTGAAGCCTTCCATGTTAAGACCTGAGTAATGTACGAATACATCCTTGCCGTTCTCGTCAGAAATGAATCCGTAGCCCTTTGAGTTGCTGAACCACTTAACTGTACCCTTGCTCATTGTGATACCTCCAAAATATTTAAAAAAAATTCATACTGTAGTACTTTACCACAGCATACGTGCTTAAATACAGCACATTGTTAGAATAGCACAGAAACATAAGGGTGTCAAGAATTATCCTTTTGCATATCTAAGTATTTTTTTCAGTTCTTCGACCGAAAAATCATAGCTTGTATTGCAGAAATGGCACTTGAGTTCAATCGGATTTCCCTCGTCAATCATCTCCTTGAGTTCCTTCCTTCCGATACTTATAAGTGCCTTTTCAACGCGCTCCTTTGAACAGTTGCACCTGAATGCTGCCGGAATCTTTTCATTTATATCGACTCCGAACTCACCAAGTACTTCATTCAATATATCCTCCGGCAGCATGCCCTTCTCAAGCATTGAAGTTATTGAACTCATGCTGTTTATCTTCTGCTCAAGCCTGTCGATAAGTGCATCCTCAGCAAACGGCATGACCTGGATGATAAGACCACCCGCCTGCTTTACTGTATTGTCATGCTCCATAAGCACTCCGAGTGCAACCGCCGACGGAACCTGCTCACTCGAAGCAAAATAGTATGTTAAATCCTCCGCTATCTCGCCTGTGACTATCTCACAGCTTCCGCTGTAAGGCTCCTTCATTCCTATATCCTTGATAACAGTAAGCATTCCTTTTCCGACCGCACCGCCGACATCAAGCTTACCCTTGCTGTTAGGAGGCAGCATGACATCAGAATTTCCGACATAGCCCTTAACCCCCGCCTTTGAATCGGCTGTAACCATAATTCCACCGATAGGTCCATCGCCCTCCAGCTTTATGGTGAGCAGATCGTCATCGCCCTTCATCATCACTCCCATCATAGCCGCAGCCGAAAGCATTCTTCCGAGCGCTGCAGTCGCAACGGGTGATGTATTGTGTCTCTGTCTTGCCTCCTCGACAAGATTTTTTGAATAGATGGCAAATGCGCGTAACTGATTGTCCGCCGCTGTTGCCCTGACAATATAATCTTCCATGGTTTCTCCTCTACTTCTTTTTATTTACGTAATTGTGAAACGCAAAGTCCATCTGTCACACACTGCATTTCACAATGGCCTATTTCTTTAATATGTAGTAAGCCCTCTCGCCTCTTACCGTGTGCTCTAAAAGCTCCATTCCGCATTTTGCAGCTATATCCTTAATCTGCTTCACCGAATATGCCCTCTGCCTGTGCTTCTCACTGCAGCTTAAGCATATATTTGCGAATATTCTCCGATAGAAGGTGATATCATACGTGTTTATGTGTGTCTTTTCATCGTAATGGTTCTGCCAGACATAGGACACCCTTCCGGCTCGGTCCGCAAAGACATTGTCCCCAAGCTCATCTCTGTAAAAGCTGTCCGTCTTCATGTCAAAAATAAAAATTCCGCCGTCACGAAGCTGGCTGTGTACCGCCTTGATTGTAAGCTCCATATCCGACCTTGATGTGAGATAATTCATGGAATCACACACGCTCACAACAGCCCCGCAGCTTGAAGCTTCAAGAAACGGAACCCTCATATCGCCCACATAGGGTTCAAAGCCGGGTATAATCTTCTTTCGCGCTTCCTTTATCATATCGGATGAAAGGTCGATTCCCACAACATGGTAACCTTCCATGCACAGATACCTTGCCATGCTTCCAGTACCACAGCCAAGCTCAAGAATGACATCATTTTCAGTATTCCTATTATTTATGTCACTTCCGGAATGCTTGTTATCATGCACCATATCCGGAACAACTCCATGCTTTTTCAATCTGTCAATTATATACTCTGCCCACTCTCCATAAGGAATGTCCGACATAAAACTGTCATACCACTGCGCGAATTTCCTGTATGCTGCCATCATAAATCCCCTTCTTATATTCCCATGCTTACTGCAGACCTTGCCTGAATCACTGCTTCCAATAAGCAGCTTAAAGGCTTCGCATTCAAGCTTTCACCGCAATATAGTACCAATTTTTCCTGCAAAATGCAAGCCGACCTTGAATTATTAATAAAATAACCGTATACTTATGATGTTGGGGTCAAAACAT
>DNFT01000105.1:0-18319 GCA_003486385.1 Eubacterium sp.
TGCATACACGGATGTATGCTTTGCTTCGGTGGCGAATGTATACAATAACCCATATCAGAGTTCTTAGAACATCTTGCTTCGGACAATGGAGCTGGTATGCATAAATATAATACGTTATACACTCACAGACCAGATTGTCATGTTCTCCCCAAATCATCATAAATAATTGCGCAAACATTAGAAATAATGTATACTATTAATGGTTTTTTACTATCATATTGATTACTCACACAAAATGGAGGTACGCGTATGTTAAAGGTTGGTATGCTTACAAGTGGTGGAGATTGTCAGGCACTCAATGCTGCCATGAGAGGTGTCGCAAAGTCTCTTTACAGAGCTGTGGAAGATGTAGAGATTATCGGATTTGAAGAAGGCTACAAGGGTCTTATCTACGGTGATTTCAAAGCTATGAAAAAAAGTGATTTTTCAGGAATTCTTACAGAGGGCGGCACGATAATAGGAAGCTCCAGACAGCCTTTTAAGCTTATGCGTGTACCGGATGAGAATGGACTTGATAAGGTAGAGGCGATGAAGAAGAATTATAAGTCGCTTGGTCTTGATTGTCTTGTGGTGCTTGGCGGAAACGGAACACACAAGACGGCGAATCTTCTGAGGGAGGAGGGACTCAATGTTGTGACACTCCCTAAGACGATAGACAATGACCTCTGGGGTACGGACATGACCTTCGGCTTCCAGAGTGCGGTCAATATAGCGACGAATGCAATTGACTGTATCCACACTACCGCTTCCTCACACGGAAGAGTATTTATCGTGGAGGTGATGGGACATAAGGTCGGGTGGCTTACACTTCACGCAGGTATTGCGGGCGGAGCGGATATCATTCTTATACCTGAGATTCCATACGATATCAAGTCGGTTGTCGCAGCACTCAACAGAAGAACCAAGGCTGGGAAGAACTTCTCAATACTTGCTGTTGCCGAGGGTGCAATATCCAAGCAGGATGCGGCACTTCCTAAGAAGGAGCTTAAGCAGAAACTCAAGGATAACCCATATCCATCAGTATCATACAAGATAGGAAGCGAGATACAGGAATTGACCGGTCAGGAGGTTCGTATAACTGTTCCGGGACATACGCAGCGAGGCGGAAGCCCTTGCCCTTATGACAGAGTGCTTGCTTCAAGACTGGGCGCGGCTGCGGCTAAGCTCATCATAGACAAGCAGTACGGCTATATGGTTGGAATTAAAAATGGTGAGATTGTTAAGGTTCCGCTTGCGGATGTAGCGGGCAGGCTTAAGATGGTTGACCCTAATGCGTCCATAATCAACGAAGCGAAGATGTTGGGCATAAGCTTCGGAGATTGATGTGAGGATGAATTAAGACAGCTTTTAGAGAGCTATGAAGGCTGAAACTACCGATGCGACGCATTAGGATGGACAGCAAAATAGCTATAAGAGTAGATAGAATTAATATGGATAGCAAGATAGCTATAAGAGCAGATAGAATTTAAGGAATTGTAATTATGTCATATACAGCATTATATAGAAAATGGAGACCATCGACCTTTGACGAGGTCAAGGGGCAGGATCATATTGTGACCACGCTCAAGAATCAGGTGATAAATGACCGAATAGGACATGCATACCTGTTCTGCGGAACGAGAGGTACAGGTAAGACCTCGGTCGCAAAGATACTTGCAAAGGCGGTCAACTGCGCTCACCCTGTGGACGGAAATCCATGTGGCGAGTGTGAGGTGTGCCGTGCCGTTGCGGCGGGGGCGAGCATGAACGTGATAGAGATAGATGCCGCTTCCAACAATGGTGTTGACAATATAAGAGAAATCAAGGAGGAGGTAGCATATCCTCCGACGCAGGGGCGTTTCAAGGTATATATAATCGACGAGGTCCACATGCTTTCAATAGGAGCCTTCAATGCACTGTTAAAGACGCTTGAGGAGCCGCCTGCCTATGTAATATTTATCCTTGCAACTACAGAAGCACACAAGATACCTATAACCATCCTGTCACGCTGCCAGAGATACGATTTTAAGAGGATTTCCATAGATACCATAAGTGCGAGACTGTCAGAGCTTATGGTGGCGGAGGATATCAGTGCGGACGAGAGAGCGTTAAGGTATGTGGCAAAGGCTGCCGATGGATCCATGAGAGACGCGCTGAGTCTTCTGGATCAGTGCCTTGCATTCTATATGGGGCAGGAGCTGAAGTACGAGAATGTGCTTGAGGTCTTAGGTGCCGTTGACACTGAGGTATTTTCTGACTTTTTCAGGGGAATCGTTGCCGGGGATGCGATTGGACTCATCCATAAGCTTGAGAAGATAATAATTGACGGAAGAGACTTAAGCCAGTTCGTGTCCGATTTCACATGGTATCTGAGAAATCTTATGCTGCTGCAGTCGCAGACGGATGCCTCCGATGTGCTTGAGATGTCTGAGGAGAATATGAAGCTTCTTAAGGAGGACGCAAAGCTTACGGATTTGAACGGTGTCATGCGCTATATCAGGATATTTTCCGAATTGTCCGGTCAGCTCAAAAATTCAAGCCAGAAGCGTGTTATGGTTGAGGTCGCGCTCATCAAGATGACACAGCCTGCTATGGAGAAGGGCTTAAATGACGCACTGATGGACAGAATAGCAGTCCTTGAAAGACGTATGGATACAGGGCTTGAGGCGGCGGCAAGAGCTATGGCTGCCGGGGGCTTTGCGGCGGGAGCCGGGGCACTTACAGGTGACAATGGTGGCATGACGGCGGATGCAGCTGCCGGGGGAACACAGGCAGGCATGGGTAATAAGCCGAAGCCGGCGCGCTCAGAGGACATAACAGAGGTAATCAGGAACTGGCGCTCAATATGCAATGGATTGTCGATGTCATTGAAGCCGATTCTTGAGCACTATACAACCAAGGCGAACGGCGGCGGTAATAAGCTCCAGCTCATATATGAGGATGCGACCTACTATTCCATGGTATCAAGGCAGGAGGTTATCGACATGATAAAGCAGGCGATAGCCGCAAAGACAGGGCTTGACATGGAGATAGAAGTGATACATGCTGAGAGCGGAACGGATGTCTCACAGGAGTACGATACTCTTGAGGATATATGCAGAATGAATATCGTGGAGGAAGACTTCTAGGATTTTGTTGTAGACATATTTTGATTATTAAAATATAATATAATATTGTCTGGACTTGAAAATATATGTTTGGCGGATATGCCATGCCTTAGAGCTGGAACGGTTTTACGGAATGGCTTTTAACAGTTAATTACAGAATAAAGGAGAATTTTATTATGGCAAAAAGAGGCGGTTTTCCGGGTGCTATGCCTGGCAATATGAATAATCTGATGAAGCAGGCACAGAAGATGCAGCGTCAGATGGAGGAGACTACAAAGGAACTTGAGGAGAAGGAAGTTACAGCGTCGGCGGGCGGCGGTGCGGTTTCCGTAACGGTTTCCGGCAAAAAGGAGGTTACCAAGGTCACAATTGACCCTGAGGCAGTTGATACGGATGATATCGAGATGTTAGAGGATATGATTATGGCAGCGACCAATGAGGCGCTCAGACAGATTGAGGAGCTGTCACAGGCTTCGATGGCTAAGATTACAGGAGGACTTGGTGGTCTTGGCGGAGGCTTCCCATTCTAATGGAATACTACGGAAGTCAGATTAATAAGCTTATCGAGGAGCTTTCAAGGCTCCCGGGAATAGGTGCTAAGTCGGCACAGCGTCTTGCATTCCACATTATTGGAATGCCTAGAGAGCAGGTGGACAGTCTCTCAAGTGCCATTGTAAATGCCAAGACGAATGTAAGATACTGTAGCTGCTGTTGTACACTGACAGATGAAGAGCTGTGTCCGATATGCAGCAATCCAAGCCGCAACCACAGGGTTATCATGGTTGTGGAAAACACGAGGGACATGGCAGCGTATGAGAAAACACAGAAGTACGATGGTGTGTATCATGTCCTTCACGGTGCTATATCTCCGATGCTTGGCATAGGACCTAACGATATTAAACTCAAGGAGCTTATGAAGCGCCTTGAGGGTGATGTGGACGAAGTTATTATTGCCACCAATTCAAGTCTGGAAGGGGAAACAACGGCAATGTACATAAGCAAGCTTGTAAAGCCTACCGGAATCAAGGTAAGCCGTATAGCGAGCGGCGTGCCGGTTGGCGGTGACCTGGAGAATATAGATGAGGTGACACTGCTTCGTGCACTTGAGGGAAGAACACAGTTGTAGGGGTCATTGTCAATGCCGCAGGAGAATATTTTAGTAAACGATATAATAACAGATCACAGAGAGCGTATGCTGAACCTTAAGAAGTATTACCCGTTCTTCAAGCTGTCGGAGGTGTCCTTTTCATGGTACAGGGAAGGGATGTACGACAGCCTTGACATGGGGTATATTCTCATGGCGGTACTGCGCTTTTTTATTGAGGAAAACAATTTCAAGGAGAGGGACGTCACCTATACGGAATATGCCGCCTTTATGAGCAGGTGTATAAGACGTGACTTCAAGCTCAATCCGCCTTCGGGGGATATGAGCATTCTTGTTGAATATATTTTTGACAAATTAAAAAATGACGGTAAGCCGTTCATTTTCCGGTATTTTGATCCGGTTGACAGAAAGAAAAAGATATCAAGGGTGAGACTTATCGAGAGCCGCATAGAGGACGGAACGGTATGGTATTCAATCAGCCCGGAGGGAATCGAGTTCTATCTGGACACGAAGGAAATCAAGGACGAGAGCAGGATAAGCGTTGAGCAGCTCCTTCTTGAGAAGATGATACAGTCTAAGGATTTCAAGGGTGGAACGGATGTGGTGCGCCGCATAAACAAAGAGGTGGACTGTCTGTGGCTCAGGAAAAACCGTGTAATGTCGCTGCTTGCCTCGGATATTTTTTCCGGGCTTGAGGCGTATGAGGATTTTTTTGCCACAGGAGTAAAGTGGTTCGAGGAGGAGCAGAAGCTCTTTATAAAGAATTCAGAGCTTATACAGGCGGCTCAGAAAAGAGCGGAGACGGACAAAAATAATGATGATTATGCCTCGTATCTCAAGATAACGGGAGAAATATACCAGCTTGATACGGAGCTTAAGATAGCTATGAATAATCATCTGAAGCTGTTGTCGGCATGTACCCGGCTTGGGATAATGGCAGATGAGATGGTAAAAAAGGCGAAGCTTGGAAGGCTGAGACCGAGCTTTGATTTCAGAAATGCGCTGGAGCTTGCCATGAAGAAGGATGACATAACACTTCTTGGCATGCTGGTGCGCCCTATAATGGGACTCAACACCCAAAAAACCTTGGGAATAAAAAGAATCGAGGATCTGATAACCTACAAGCCGGGACGCGATGACAAGGCGGAGCTTATCACAGACACCGTTCCAGAGAATATCGTATATGATGATGAGCTTGAGGATGAGAGAATACGCGGCAACTATTCGGCACTCATAAAGGTTCTGTTATCGCTCCTAAAGAGAAGGGACTGCATTGACCTCAGAACCTTCAACGAATGTGCCGCAAGGATTTTTGGCGAGGAGCTGTTTGAGAATGGTGACTACTACTCATTCATAGTGCATCTGTGCCAGAAAAAGGAGTACAGCTTCGAGGCGGACAGACACAAGCCGGAGACATTTCTTGATGAAATCTTCCATGACTGTGCCCAGACCCAGGAATACGCTTCCTGTCTCGGAACCCACTTCACCATAACCCCCGCCGACCCACCCGATGAAATCGAGCTTGCAGACGGCTTCACGATATCAAACATACACTTTACAAAACAGTAAAAACTAAAACAACGCTACATTACCTATAACTATGCCAGCCCAAGCCTTGAAGCTGTAGGCAATTAACAATAATCTTAATTTTATATTTACATTTACTAGGCTTGAAACCAAACAGTTGTGTAATTTTACTGGTACACTTCCGGACCTTTTGAAAGCTATAATAGTTCGCTATGCGAACTAATGTCCTTAGCGGCTGTATTTTAGCCGCTTAGTACCGCTACGGCTTTCAAGGAGCGAGAGCGTGTCCGGAAGGGTACCAGTAAAATTACACAACGTCCGGGTCAAAAATAAAGTAGAAAGGAACACACACACATGGAGCAACGCAATCTGGAAAAAGCCCTTGAGCTTGCCGCCGCACTGATAAGAGGAGACAGAGTGAGCGCGTCAGGCGGCAATGTGGCACTCTATGAGGAATATTCTTCCAATTCGCAGGTATATGATGCGCTCAGGCTGATTTTAAAGAAGTTCGGGCTGGAGCTTTATGAATATAATAATGCACTGTTTGTCAGTGCGGATGAGGATAACGCCGGCATGGGAGATGCCGGCTTTGGCTTTACTAATGAGGAGCTGAGGCGCGCTCTTGGTGTCAGGGTGAACAAGGAGCTTTTTTTGTGTTATCTTATAATATACTGTACCATGACGGAATTCTATAAGACGTCGGGCAGCTACACCTACACGGAGTTCGTAAGACATGAGGATGTCATAAAGGCTGTTGACAGCGCTTTGGTGAAGGTTATTGACCCTTCGGCAGGGCTTGTGCTTGATGATGTTGAGGAGAACAGCTTTAAGACGCTTGCGCTGCTGTGGGATGAGCTTCCTGTCACGTCGACCGATGACGTTCAGGGACAGAGAGCCGCCAGAAATTCCAAGACGGGCTATGTTAAACTTACGTTTAACTTTCTTGTGACTCAGGGGCTTTTCGTGGAAAATCAGGATAAATATTATCCGACAGACAGATTCAAGGCTATGGCGGAGAATTATTACAGTATCAACAGAGGCAGGCTATACGAGATATTAACAAGGGAAGAACAGGAGGCACAGAATGCCACAGATTAACAGAATCAGGGTCAACAATATAAAATATAATTTTGGCACTCAGTTCTACGATGATTTTCTGATGCGTTTTTCGTGCAGGAACACCATATATGACCTTGCAAACGGCGGAGGTAAGAGTGTGCTCATGCTTCTTCTGCTTCAGACGATGCTTCCGAACTGTACTCTTGACGAGAAGCAGCCTGTGGAGAAGCTGTTCGCGCAGCCGGGAGGAAGCACCACGATACATTCGCTTGTGGAGTGGAAATTAGATTCCTGCGATGTAAAGAACGGCTACAAGTACATGACCTGCGGCTTCTGCGCGCGTAAGGCGAGGGCAGGTGAGGACGCCGAGGGCGAGCAGAAGACGGGAATAGAGTATTTTAACTACTGTATTTTTTACAGGGAGTTCGGGGACAATGATATCAAGAATCTTCCGTTGTCCGATGGCAGGGAGAGAATTACCTACAATGGGCTGAAGGCATACCTGCGCGACCTTGAGAAGAAGGACTTCGGTGTGAAGGTGCGGCTTTTTGAGCGCAAGGGGGATTACCTAAGCTTCATAAATGACTATGGAATCTATGAGAGCCACTGGGAGCTGGTAAGGGGAATCAATAAGACCGAGGGACATGTCAGGACTTATTTTGAGAGTAATTACAGAACCACCAGAAAGGTTGTCGAGGATTTACTGATAGAGGAGATTATTGAGAAGTCGTACAACAACCGTATCCGCGGCGGGAACGGCGATGACGAGATGTCAGAGACCCTTCTTGAGATAAATGATAAGCTTTTGGAGCTTGCCAAGAGAAGGGAGACGATGGACAATTATGATAAGGAGATTAAGCTCATATCTGATTTTTCCACCAAGGTGGCAGACTTCGGAAATATATTTGAGCGCAAGGAGGAGGGAAAGAACAGACTCTTTAAGTACCTTCTCATGGCGCAGGCGCAGACGAAGAAGAACGAAGCGCAGGCGCAGAAGCTTGCCGCGGATATAGCGGGTATAAGGCAGGCACAGCTTGAGGAAGAGAGGCTTATATCGGCGGCGCTTATCGCCGATGAGGAGGCGGAGCTTAGAAAGGTGCGTGCTCTGGTAGACAGCCTTTCGGAGGGCTATGAGCAGGCAGAGAAGAGCTTCGATAAAAAGAAGGAGGAGCTTGAGCTTTCCTACGCGGCGGAGGACTATGCGGATTATGTAAGGCAGGAGAGGAGCCTTGCGGAGCTTAAGCAGTACATTGACAACCGCAGCAGGGGAAGAGAGGACCTTGCAAAGGAGCTTGAAGGTCTGGCAGCGGCGAAGCACGCATATATGGCGGAGGAGCTTTCCACAACCGGGCACAGCCTCAGTGAAACAGAGGCAGAACTGCAGGAGAGCACGGAGGCGCTTGACAATCTCAGAGAGAATTACCGCATGAGCGATAACGAGTGTGCGAGAATCGACGGAGAGCTGGCCGGATACCGGAGGCAGGTTAAGGAGCTTGAGGACGAGCTTGCAGGTAAGTTAAAAGCAACGCCGCTCCTTGTGACGGAGAATGCGCCGGCGGAGGCAGAGCGCTATGGGGAAAATATCGCGGCATTGAAGGAAGCACTTGCGGCATTGGGTGATGAGCAGGCTAAGCTTAAGCTAAAGAGCGACAGCGATATAAATGAGCATGCGCAGGCAACAGCGCAGCTGCAGATTTGCAGTAACAATATAGAGAAGCTTGAAAAAGAGCTTGCGGGGGCTAAGGACAGGGAGCGGGAGCTTGCTGCACTTGCGAAGGTGTACGGTGAGCCGGATACGGATAATCTGCTTAGGTCACTTGGAGGTATCTATGACAGAATACTTTCACAGCGTGAACAGTTAAAAAATAAGAAGAGTGAGACACAGGGCTATATAAGCGCCATAGAGAACCTTAAACCTGTAGATTCCGATGGTGTTAAGAGAATGTGCGAATATCTTTCGAGCAGATATGAGGGAAGCGTTGTGAGCGGCGCCGAATATCTGAGGGAGAAAACAAGCGATGAATGTGCCACGCTCGCGGCACGTTTTCCGTACCTTCCGTATTCTGTGCTTGCGGGTGAGGACTATGACAGTATATGCCGTGACAGGAATGTGATGGCAATGGACTGCGGAGTAGTCCCGATAATAAGACTGTCGGCAGTGGAAGCACTGTTAGAGAACGATAATGAACCGGCGGTGCCGCAGGATGATGACAACTATATGCTTGCGTGCCGTGACCTGTCATTTATATATGATGAGGCGGGACGTCAGGCGGGAATAAGGAAGGCGTCGGAGGAGCTTGAGCAGATAAATGCAGAGCTTGTGAAGCTTGATGACAGATATGAGGCGGTAAAGAGCGACTATGAGAGGGTGAGCGGTTATGCATGCACACCACTGAAAAATACTTCCCAGCTTGAGCTGCTTCTTGCAGGTCAGAGGTCGGAGCTTGAACAACTTGGCAGCCGGCTTGAAAGACTTGCCGATATCAATGATGGCGCAAAGGAGCGCTCAATGCAGATATCAGACCGGAGGTCGGAGCTTGAAAGGAAGCTTTCGGAAAGTATTGAGATAAGGGATAAGCTTGAGGATATAGTGCGCCTCAGTGAAAGGCTTGCCGAGTATTTACAGGAGATAAAAAAGAGCGAAGCTGATAAGGAGTCGGCAGTCAAGGCAAGGAGGCTCTCAAAGGAGCTGTGCGAGAGCAGGGAGAGGGCATTTAAGGAGCTGGAGAATAAAAGAAATATACTTCAGGAGACTATAGCTAAGATAAAAAAGACATGGGAGCGGTATGCTCCTTACTATAAGGAGCAGGCAGGCACCGAAGCTGAACAGGAAGAAGTGAATGTCACGGCAGACGAGATAGATGCGAAATTTAATGCGATATATTCACTTATCACTGATGAGCTGGGAGATATAGCGGACAAGGAAAAGCTCATGGCTAACTGCACGGCGGCAATGGAAAAGGCGGAGCGCTCGATGCTTTACAGAGGTGTGAGCCTTGAGAGGGCAAAGGAGCTTGGCAGCCGTGGACTTTTAAAGGAGAAGAGCAATGCGCAGATAAATGCCATGGCTGATGAGCAGGAGAAGCTCAGGCAGAACATGAAGAACCTGCAGGGGGAGCTTGATGCTGCCAGCACACAGATGAACAGGATTGAGGGAAGCTGTGAGTACGCGAAAAGAAGCTATGAGGAGCATTACGGAGAGTATATGCCTGTGGAAATAAATAATCCTCAGGAATATGCAGGGCAGCACAAGGCGGAGCTTTCGAGGCTTAAGAAGGAGCTTTCAAGACTTTCGGGGCTTGAAAAGGATAATCTCAAGGAGCAGACGGCATGTATGGTGATGCAGAAGGATCTTGAACGCATGGTAAGGACTGCCGCTCCGGATGCAGATGATATTATAAGCCGGATGACAACCGAGGGCGCGGATGCAGGCAGTGTGTCCGATGAGAAGCTCACCAACGAAATGTATGAGGGGGCAGGGCGTACCTTTGACGGTGTGTTGAAGGAGGAACAGAAAAAGCGCACTGCATTCATCAGGGCACGAGATCTGCTTGTCGATGAACTTATGAGTCTTAATGCGTATGAGCTTGCACAGGAGGTGAAGCAGAATGTCCTTCCTCCGCAGACGCAGGAGGAGGCAGCGGCTCTCACGGATGCGCTTGGAACAACCAAGGACTGTATTGAATTAGAGCGCGGCAGAATAAGCAGGGGCATTGAGGACATGGAGCTTATCAAGAGCAATTTTGAGAACAGATGTGTCCAGATATGCACCAATATACGCTCTGAGCTTGAAAGGCTGGATAAGCTTTCAAGAATCACTCTTGACGAGGAAGCTATTCCGGTATTGTCATTGCAGATTCCGTATGTGAAGGAAGAAATGTATAAAGACAGGATGTCTGTATATATTAATGAGACGGTATCCCTGGCAGAGGGCTTCAGGACTATGGACGAGAGGCTTAAATTCATAAGGGGAAGGCTCTGCTGGAAGAGACTGTTCTCCGTCATAGTTACGGACATGAACAGTATAAGATTAAGCCTGTACAAGCGTGAGAGGATAAAGGATCAGAGCCGTTATCTGCGCTATGAGGAGGCAGTCGGAAGTACAGGGCAGTCACAGGGTATATATATCCAGTTCCTTGTCTCTGTGATCAATTATATTGCAAGCATAAACGCAGGAGGAAAAGAGGCAGCAGTGCTCGGAAAGACGATATTCATTGATAATCCGTTCGGTGCGGCGAAGGATATATATATCTGGGAACCTATCTTTAAGCTTTTAAAGACCAACCATGTCCAGCTCATTGTCCCGGCGCGAGGAGCTACTCCGGCTATAACAGGACGATTCGATGTCAATTATGTACTTGGACAGAGACTTGTGGATAAAAAACAGCAGACAGTTGTGGTTGATTACCACAGTCAGGTAGCAGAGAGCGAACTTGAATACGAAAGACTAACTTTTTCACAGGAAAGTTTTGATTTTCTCTAGGTGCTGTGATAAACTGGAAAAAAGCATGTAATGTGAGGTGAACATATTGGACAAGTATGAGTTGACCATTAAGATAGAAAAACTGGATAAGCTTGTAAAGAGCGGGGATTATGTCAATGCTGCCAAGGTTGCAGAGCAGCTTGAATGGAAGAAGATGAAACAGTGGACAGTCATGTCCAATGCCATAGAGGCGTATGTTGCAACAGGGAAATATGATAAGGCGAGAAATGTGTGCATTTATGCCTATAACCGTAAGCTTGGCGGAAGGAGACTTCTGGCAACTCTTATGGAGATGTATGTCAAGCTCGGTGAGCTGGATGATGCGGAGGAGATTTATCAGGAATATGTGGAGCTGGCACCGCGCGATGTGACCGGATATATCCTTCTGTATAAGTTAAAGCGCGCTAAGAAGGCACCTGTCGAGGAGCTTATAACCATTCTTCAGAACTACAAGGATAAGGAGCTTGACGAGGAGTATGAGTATGAGCTTGCGCTTCTCTACAGCGAGGCAGGACTTACCGACAAGTGTGTGAGGGAATGTGATGAGCTGGTGCTGTGGTTCGCAGATGGAATATATGTCGAGAAGGCGTTGAGACTTAAACAGATGTATGTTCCGCTGACACCGGGGCAGATGGAGAAGCTTGCAAGGCTTGAGAAGCTGTCCTCGCTCGGAATAAACAGCTCAGCTGTGTATGACGGCATGGGCGGTGAGCCGGCGCAGACGGAAGCTGCAGCAACAGAGGCGGAGCCGGACACAGCTTATGGGTATGATGACCGTGCGTACAATAATCATGGATACGATACTGACAACGCCGGTGCGTATGATAATGGAGAATATGATACCCGCGATATTAGTGCGTACGAACAACATGAATATGATACCCACGATACCCGACAGGACTATAATATGTCTTATGAGCCGACAGCTGAGGAAGCAGAGGACTATGACAAAGAGGCATTATATGCCCTTGATGAAGAACAGGAGCAGCATGAGCAGCAGAAGCCGGGTATCGTTGAGGAGCCTGTGAGCCATGAAGCGGAGCTGGAAGAAACGGAAGAGCCAGAAGAGCCGGAAGAGCCGGAAGAGCCAGAAGAGCCGGAAGAGCCAGAAGAGCCGGAAGAGCCGGAAGATTATGCCGAAGAGGCGGATTCTGCGGATGAGGAGAACAAGCTGGTATACATTGATGATATAGGAAACACAACAGAGTGGTCACCTATAGATATCGATAATGCTATATCAGCGCAGCCGGAGCCTGAAAAAGAAGTTAAACCACAGCCTTTAGAGAAAAAGCCTGCAAAGACAGCTATAAAAGAAGATATGCAGAAGCTTGAGCCGGATTATGATATAAGTATAAAGGTTCCCGACTATTCAGTATATGACACCAGAAACGTGCAGCAGGAGCTTAAGGCGAATGTCAATGAGATAATGGAGGCATATAAGAACAGAGAGAGAACCGAGGCACTCAGGGAAGCGGCACAGCTTGAAGATATACAGGATGATTCTGAGCCTACGAAGGAAATTATAATCAACAAGCATCAGTGGCGCAAGGCGTCAAGAAATGCAGCAAAGACACATGACGATAATGGAAAAAAGGCTTCGCCCGGCAGTACTGTGTCCGACAGCAGGCTGCCTGATATTAATGCCCTGAAAAATGCCGATATAAGAGAAGTCACGCAGCAGCTTACGCTTGAACAGATGTCGGAGCTTGTAGCACAGCTTCAGGCCGAGCAGGAGCGGAGAAGGAGGGAGGCGGCAGCAGACCGCGAAGCCAACTCCTCACAGATGGACATAACACAGTGGCTTTCCGATTTAGATGATGAGGATGATGAGAAGCAGCCTGATAATCGTGCCACAAGGGAGATTCCTGTAGCTGAGATTAAGAAGATGGTTATGCCTGTCAAATCAGAAGAGGAACAGGCTGAGGCACCACAGCAGCATGCACAGGACAGAGGGCGGGAGCCTGCACAGACTGAGCAGAAGGCAGATGACTACAGCAAAGAGGAGAGGGAAGCTCTCGAGAGGACGGTCAGGGAGATAGCTGCGTCAATCAATCAGGATGAGGAACCGAAGGCAGAATCAGATAAGCAGGAGCCTGAAGCTGAGGAGGAAGAATTCGAGGAGATTCCGGATATAGATGACAATGAGAGCATCGAAGAGGAAAATGATGTAAACGATGAGTCAGATGAAACAGGAGGTGTGCCTGATCTTGAACATGCGATAAATGCCGGAATAGAGCAGATAATCGAGGATAATGCCAAGGCAGCTGTAGGAGTTTCTGATTCGGGAAGATATCTGCTCAAGGCTGAGGAGAGAGTATTTCTTGACAGATATTTATATATGTCCGGCATGGAGAAGAGGTTGTGCAGATACATCGGAGCTAAGAGAGCGGAGGCTGTGGGAAAGCTTGATAATGCAGGGCATGCAGCCATCATGGGCAGCCGCACCACCGACAAGACAGCCTTTGCGATCAATCTGTTTAAAGCACTTCATGCGTATGACGAAGACCGTGACCAGAAGCTTGCGCGCATATCAGCGGAAAAGATAAATGAGAAGGGCTATGAGGTGTATGCGGATAAGCTCGCAGGTCAGACTCTCGTAATTGAGAATGCAGGACGGTTAAAGAGGGAAACACTTGTCTCAATGATGAAGCTTAGTCGCAACACATTGTTTATTATCATGGACGAAGAGTTCGAGATAAATAAGCTCTTTGCGGACAATCCGGATCTTGCAGATAATTTCACGGGCTGCTTTTTACTTAAGCAGTATACGGTAAATGAGCTTGTGGATATTGCCAAGGATTATGCGGAGAGTCAGGGATGGAGAGTCGAGGATAAGGCACTTTTAAAGCTGTATCTGATACTCAGCCAGGTTCCGAATGATGATCAGGGTAATGTTGTTGAACTGGTAAAGGAGATAATGAACCACGCCGCAGGACATGCGAAAAACAGGCTTGGCAATAAGCTTTTCGGCAGATTCCGTTCTGTTCTTACCATCAAGGAGGGTGACTTAAGCTCAGAGGATGAGTATGAAGATGACGAGGACGAAGAGAATACGGAAGCTGAGGAGGATACGCAGCAGCCGGATGACTCTATAGAGAATGACAGGGATAAGCCTAAAAAAGAGAAAAAATCACGGGCCTGGAAGAAGAATAAGCAGGCAGAGAAAAAGGCTTTTTCTGATGATACAGAAGATAATGACGACTATGATGAAGATGATGAGTACGACGATGACTATGATGATGACGATGATTATGATGAATAGTCGACATTAGAAGGTATGCTATTATTGGCAGACAATATTAAAATATAACCTGGAGGAGAAAGCAATGGGAAATGTAAAGGAAACAATTGAGAGCGGCAAAGCTGTTCTCGGAATCGAGTTCGGTTCAACAAGAATTAAGGCGGTACTCATTGATGAGAAGCATACACCGATAGCAGGGGGAAGCCATGAATGGGAGAACCGCTATGAGAATGGTGTGTGGACATACAGCCTTGATGATATATGGGGAGGTCTTACAGACTGTTATGCATCGTTGAAGGCGGATGTAAAGGAAAAATACGGAGTTACACTCAAAAGGCTTGGGGCAATAGGCTTTTCAGCCATGATGCACGGCTACATGGTATTTGATAAGGATGGGCAGCTTTTAGTTCCGTTCAGGACATGGAGAAACAGCATAACCGAGGAGGCATCCGACGAGCTTACTTCACTTTTTAATTACAACATTCCTCAGAGATGGAGCATTGCCCATCTTTATCAGGCAATGTTAAATAATGAGGAGCACCTTCCGCGTATTGACTACATGACAACACTGGAGGGCTTCATACACTGGAAGCTTACCGGAAAGAGGGTTATCGGTGTCGGTGAAGCTTCCGGCATGTTTCCAATTGATACTGCTGCTAAGAATTATAATGCAAATATGGTAGGCAGATTCGACTCGCTCATCGAGGAGAGAAATGCACAGGGAGACAAGGCACAGCTTCCATGGAGACTCATGGATATTATGCCGAAGGTGCTTCTTGCGGGTGATGAGGCAGGAGTTCTCACAGCAGAGGGCGCAGCGCTCCTTGATAAGGATGGTGACCTTGAGGCGGGAATACCTATGTGCCCGCCTGAGGGAGATGCAGGAACAGGAATGACAGCCACCAACGCTGTTGCGGTGAGAACAGGAAATGTATCAGCCGGAACAAGCGTATTCGCGATGATAGTCATGGAGAAGGAGCTTTCCAAGGTATATCCTGAGATTGACCTTGTCACAACACCTACAGGAAATCTTGTATCCATGGTTCATTGCAACAACTGCACATCCGACCTCAACGCATGGGTCAACATATTCAAGGAGTTCGAGGAAGCTCTCGGAATACCTGTTGATATGAATAAGCTCTTTTCGGTCCTCTACAATAAGGCACTTGAGGGAGATGCAGACTGCGGCGGACTTATGTCCTATGGCTACATATCGGGCGAGAATATCACTCACATGGAGGAGGGAAGACCTCTGTTTGTGAGAAATACCAACAGTAAATTCAGTCTTGCCAACTTTATGAGAACACACCTTTACACATCACTCGGTGCTCTTAAGATAGGACTTGACATCTTACTAAAGGAAGAGGGTGTTAAGGTGGATTCCATCACAGGACACGGCGGACTCTTTAAGACCAAGGGGGTCGGGCAGAGCTTCCTTGCGGCAGCCATGGACGCTCCTATAACCGTCATGGAGACAGCAGGCGAGGGCGGCGCATGGGGAATGGCACTTCTTGCAGCATACATGATTAACAAAAATGACGGTGAGACACTTGACGATTACCTGAATAACAAGGTATTTGCCGGACAGACGGGAAGCACATTGGAGCCTGCAGCGGAGGACGTCAAGGGCTTTGATGAGTTTATCGAGCGATATAAGGCTGGTCTTGCGGTAGAAAGAGCGGCAGTGGATTCACTTTAATTTGAACGCAGAATAGGCAATCCCCCGCTTCAAGTGCGTAGAGCACTAAGCGGTGGGTAAGGGGGATGCGAATTGCGTTCATGAGCAGGTAGCGAAAGCGGATTGCGAATGTCCGCTTTACTAATCAATCACTTATATATAGATCCGAGGCGTCAAAACATGCCGATTTAATTTAAGAGTGTATATAAATGTTTTGATACCGGAATCATATAAACAAGGAGAAGGGAAGGTTTTATTATGTTAGAAGCGTTAAAAAAAGAAGTATACGAGGCTAATATGGAGCTTGTAAAGAGGGGACTTGTAATCTACACATGGGGAAATGTCAGCGGTATCGACAGGGAGAGCGGACTTGTTGTAATCAAGCCGAGCGGTGTCGAGTATGATGTGATGACACCTGATGACATGGTTGTTGTGGATATGGACGGAAAAGTAGTTGAGGGTAAGTATAAGCCTTCATCGGACACGGCTACACATCTTGTACTCTATAAGCAGTACTCTGAGATTGGCGGTGTTGTACATACACATTCTAAGTGGGCAGTCACATTCGCGCAGGCGGGAATGGATATTCCGGCATTCGGAACAACACACGCAGACTATTTCTACGGCGATGTTCCATGCACAAGGGACTTGACCGCGCAGGAAATCTATGAGGCTTATGAGCTTAACACAGGAAATGTCATTGTAGAGACAGTCGGCGACACGGACGCCCTTGCCGTTCCGGGAATCGTGGTAAAGAACCATGGCCCATTCGCATGGGGCAAGACTGCCAAGGGAGCCGTATATAATGCGGTAGTTCTTGAGGCTGTCGCAGAGATGGCATACAACACCATGACACTCAATCCTAGAGTACAGAGAGTGCCACAGCACCTTCTTGACAAGCATTACTTCAGAAAGCACGGAGCAAATGCCTACTACGGACAGGGCGAGAACGAGGACCACTAAAGCTTTTGGGACAGGGGTCAGACCCCGTGTCCCAAGTCTGGGACGCGGGGTCTGACCCCTGTCCCGGCGCAAAGGAGTTGTCTGGCGATTAAAAGAAAATATGAAATAAATTGCGTGAATTAGAGGTGGATTTTGTACTGCACGGGCAGACAGAATCCACCCTTTGCATGCGGCACCGGGGGCTGGCCCTAAATAGTACTTGTTAGTGCCATAAATGACTGCTATAATAATATAAAATATGCTCTATGTCTACGTTGCCGAAAATAGAAAATGGCAAGCTACGATAATTTTATGTTATCATGGCTTGGGTTAAAGTGGTATAAAGGAGAACCGTTATGAATAAGAAAAAAAGATACAGTATATCCGTGTTTTTGCTACTGGTGATAATGACCATTACTGCATGTACCGGAAAACAATCCGATTCAGCAGATAATGATATTGTGGCATATAAGCCGCAGTATTCCCAGTACGATTTAACTTTCGATGCTTCAGCAGGAGTGGAGCCTAACTTCTATGGAATGTTTGTTCAGGGAGATAGCCTGTACTGTATCTCAAGAGATGATAGCAGAATGGATACGGTCAATATAATTGATATTTCTACAGGGGAACATAGTGAGAAACGGCTTGACTCCACGGCAAGCTATTACAGAACCGGGATGGGTTTTGCGGGCTTTAAATCCAAGAAGCTCACTATATATGACGAGAATTTCGACAAGACAGGTGAGGTGGATTTAAGTAAATTTATTGCAGAGCTGAATGCGTCAGGGGAATCTCTATTAATATATAATGGCAGCAATATTACTATGGATACAGAGGGCAATATCGGGATAGTGAGCAATATGAATACACTCTATATGGTTGACGCGAACGGAATTCTGCTTTCAAGGACGGAGTGTCCTGATAATATGAGCAGAATAGAAATGGTATTTGTTACCAATGCAGGAAGCTGGTATATTGTGTGTGGTGGTATGAATTATGGTGACACAGTATTCTACCCGGTGGATATAAAAAGTGGAACACTCGGTGATGGGATGGAAGATATACTGTATGGTGATAACAATACAGTGGTAGATATATGTCCGGTGGATGCGGATGATTTTTATATTTTTTCCCGAAATTATGTATATAGATATATTTCGGAAAGCTCGACTTCCGAAGAGTTGTGCTGTCTCAGAGA
>DNFT01000105.1:18466-26321 GCA_003486385.1 Eubacterium sp.
ATGCGGATGTAAGGGATATAGAGCTTGTAACATTTGTCAGGACAGAGGGAAAGGTGTCACAGAGGACGGAGCTTGTCGCTGCAACAATATCTGAGCCTTCCTTTAAAGAACGTGAGGCGGTCATGCGGTTTAACAAGTATAATCCCGACTACTATATCACTTTCAAGACATATTTGGATGAGGATTATCACACGGATGATAGAAAGGAGAAAGTCCGACTTGCACAGCAGAGCTTTAACAATGACCTTGTGAGTGGTAAGGGGGCGGACATATATTTTTCGCCTTATGGAGAACTTGATTTTGAGAATCTTGGAGAGAAAGGTGCGCTTGCGGATTTATATGAATTTATAGACGAGGACAGCGATATAAGCAGGGATGACTTTGTGCAGAGTATCCTTAAGGCTATGGAATATAAGGGAAAGCTGTATGCTGTGTCGCCTGATTTCAGCCTTAATACAATAGTTGGAAAGAAATCACTTCTGGGGCAGTATGATAAGTGGGATTACAATGCTGTGTATGAGCTTGCAAAGAGCCACCCGGATGCAATACTTTTTGCGAACAGTAATCAGGAGAAAAATCTTGACAAATTTATGGCGTATTCGCTGGATATGTTCTATAACAGTGATACCGCAGAGTGCGGCTTTGACTCGGAGCAGTTCATAAAGCTGCTTGAACTGGCAAAGGGCAGTGGCACGGAATATGACAGCAGTGCCGATATCGGAGAGCTTCTCACGGATGAGAAGGTACTTCTGTATGAGGCACCGATAATTTTCTGGTATAATACACAGCTTTTGCCGTATTATTTTGGTGAGGATATAAGCTATGTCGGGTATCCGTCGAACGCTGAGAGTGGAACAGTGCTCAGATATTATTATCAGTGGGCTGTCAGCGGGCAGTCACAGCACAAGGATGGTGCATGGCAGTTTATAAAGAGCCTTTTTGACGATGCGTATCAGAAGAGCTGCTTTTATTTTCCTGTGATGAGGTCAAGCTTTGATGATGAGATAACTGAGGCAATGAATTATAGCGGAAGGAGTAAGACAGATCTTGCAAATGGTGTGGAAGTGCAATTACATGCCATGACCCAGGCGGAAGCAGAGGAGTTCCGCCAGCTTGTCGATAATGCAAAGCTTGTTTACAAGCCCTATGATACAGTGAAGAGCATAATAAAGGAAGAGGCAGAATACCTCTTTGACGGAGTGCGCAGTGCGGAGGAGACCGCGGCGATAATACAGGACAGAGTGAAGCTCTATCTTGAGGAGAACAACTAGCTGGGACAGGGGTCTGACACCGGCGTCCCATGCTTGGGACACCGGTGTCAGACCCCTGTCCCAATTTTGCGTATTGTTTTTTTGGAAAAATTATTCTATACTGGATTTCCGGCGGCACAAGCCGTATACATTATTGTGTAAAGGGAGAAATTCGGAAGATGAGCAGTGAAGTAAATAAGGTAAGCAGGGATTTGACGAGCGGACCCTTAGCAAAGCAGATTCTGGTATTCAGTATACCGCTTGTGCTGTCTAACCTGTTGCAGGTGCTCTTTAATATGTCGGATATCGCGGTGGTCGGGCAGTTCGCCGGCTCACATGCGCTGGGAAGTGTTGGGTCGACAACCACGCTGGTGACGCTGTTTACCACGTTTTTGATAGGTGTGTCGGGCGGTGTGAATGTAATGACGGCGCAGTACATAGGTGCGAAGAAGGACAAGGATGTGCGTGAGGTCGTTCATTCGGCTGCGTGGATGTGCGCGCTCATGGGTGTGATACTGCTTCTGTTCGGGCAGGTGTTTTCAAAGCTTATTCTTGAAGTTATGAAGACCAAGGAAGAGCTTATAGACGGAGCCGCACTGTATCTTAGAATATATTTTCTCGGAATGCCTGCACTTGGAATATACAATTTCGGTAATGCGGTATTTTCGGCTGTCGGAGATACCAAGAAGCCTGTGTATATACTGGCATTTTCGGGTGTTGTGAATATTCTGCTCAATCTGTTTTTTGTCATAGTGTGCAGGCTTTCGGTTGCGGGGGTTGCCATCGCCAGCGTCACGTCGCAGTATATGTCGGCGGTGCTCATAATGATAGCACTTATGAAGGCGGATGAGAGAATACGTTTTTCGCCAAAGTATCTTAAGCTCTATCCGGACAAGGCAAAGGATCTTTTCAAGCTGGGCTTTCCGGCGGGAATACAGAACGCGATATTCCAGTTTGCCAACCTTTTTGTTCAGGTCGGCGTCAATTCGTTTGATGCGGTCATTGTCGAGGGAAATTCGGCGGCAACCAACGCGGACGCGCTTGTATATGATGTCATGGCGGCATTCTACACAGCCTGCGCAAGCTTCATGGGGCAGAACTATGGGGCAAGAAACAAAAAGAGAGTGCGCAACAGCTACATCATAAGCCTTGCCTATTCATTTGGAATCGGAATGGTAATGGGAATCACGCTCAACATATTGGGGCGTCCGTTCCTGTCACTTTTTACCAAGGATGCCGCAGTTATGGACGCGGGTATGCTGCGTCTTAACATTATGAGCATATCCTACGGCTTCTCAGCATTTATGGACTGTACAATAGCAGCTTCAAGAGGTCTGGGAAAGACGGTTGTACCAACGTACATAGTAATAATGGGCTCATGCGTGTTCAGAGTGATATGGATATATACGGTATTTGCGTATTTTAAGACGGTTCCGTCACTTTACATATTGTATATATGTTCGTGGACGCTCACCGCGATTGCGGAGTTTATATACTTTATGAGGATTTATAAGGAGCATATAAAGGTACTGTAAATGGTGGAAGCTCTATACAGAAGTCGTTGATTGTTGCGGTGAATAATTTACTATATAATTGAATTTTTTTGATAAAAATGAGAAAAAACCCCACAAGGTCACAGCTTGTGGGGTTTTTTCTCATTTATTCTTTACAGATTTTACTTCGTCATACCACACTATTTCTTCAACACAAATTTTCCGACAAGCTGCTGCAAGGTATCTGCCTGAGCCGACAGCTCTTCGCTTGTAGCGGATGTCTCCTGTGCTGCCGAGGAGTTGGACTGGACAACCTCTGCAATCTGGTTGACACCTTCGTTTGCCTCATCCATAGCCTTTGACTGAGTGTCCGAAGCTTCGCTCAGTGCTCTTGATGTCTCTGCAATGGACTGGATTCCGTCTATTACGGAGGTGAGGGCTTCCGCTGCACTGCGTGCAGCATGGTTGCCGTCATCAATCTCCTTAAGAGCACCCTCTATAAGCTCGCGTGTATCCACAGCGGACTTGGCACTCTGCTCGGCAAGCTGGCGGATCTCATCTGCGACTACGGCAAAACCACGGCCTGCGTCCCCTGCCCTTGCTGCCTCGATTGAAGCATTGAGTGAGAGAAGGTTGGTCTGGCTTGCGATGTCCTCTATGTTGGCTGTGATATTCTCAATCTTTCTCGAAGTCTCTGTTATGCGGACCATAGCCTCGGACAGCTTCTGCATCTGAACCCTGCTGTCATCAGCCTGTCTGGCATAATCAACCGCCTGCTTATGGGCTTCCTTAAGATTCTTGGCTGATTTATCGACTTCCTCAGTGATATTGGTAATAGTCGAGGTGAGCTCTTCAATAGCGCCTGCCTGCTCTGTGGCACCCTCTGCAAGGGATTGTGCGGACTGCGCAAGGTTGTCGGAGCCGGCGGCTACCTGTTTGGAAGCCTCATCAACCTGTGTGAGCGTTGCTATCATCTGGTGCTTGAGCTTCTGCATGGAGGTGAGCATGATGGAAAACTTACCGACATACTTGTCATGGCAGCCTGAGGTCGCTATGAAGTTGCCATCAGCCATCTCTCCTAGCACATATCCGATATCGGATATGAGTGTGTTGAGCTCTTCAGCCATGTATTTTGAATCGGCTAACATCTCTGCAATCTCGTCATCGTAGTTACTCTCAGGGAATGGACTGTCCAGGTCGCCTGCGGCAAGTAGCTTAAGACGCTTTGAAGTATCAGCAAGAGTGGCTTCAATTTCATTGGCGAACTTATTGCTGACCTTGTTAGACTGTAATCTTGTGGCAGCTATGAGGAGTAATATTACTGCGATGCATACAAATTCTATAATATTGAGCTGGCGTTTATATGCATTGCCTTTGGTAACATAGCAGTCCATGAGCTGCTTCATATAGCCATAGAGGGTATCGTATTCGGGAGTAAGCTTGTTCATCTCAAGACGCTGTGCATTGTTGCTTGCGTTTACATCGGAGGTTGCCCCCTGCCTTATAATCTCGTCGGACAGTGTCCAGTAATCATCTATGACGCTGCTTATATTGTCACATATTTTTTTTGCTTCAGAATAATTGCACTGCTCTGTTATAGAATTGAAATAGGTAGTAAAGCTATCTCTTTTATCAAAATAAATTTCCTGCTGTTCACTGATTGAGCCGGCATCCAGATAACCGATAACAGCGCGCAGGGCACTTCTTGAATCGGCGAAAACAGTCATCGCCTTACCGATGTCGCCCTGAATAAAGCCATATGACTTTAGGGAGTGGTTGAACTGTACGCTGGTAAATACAATTAAAATGATGGCAAGCACAATGGATATGCTCGTAATGTTGGTGATAAGGTTGAAATTTTTTCGCAGTCTGGTGTGAATACGCTGGCTGTCATTTGTTTTTTTTCTGTCTTCCATTAAGAATACACTTCCTTTCGCAATAAATAAATCTTGCCAAGCCGGGTTTTCACGGCTTGAAATATTTTTTGTAACACCCTGTCATTAGGATAGCATGTTTGTTAAAAAATGGAAACAATATTTTGAAAATTTTGCAAAAAAAAGTTATAAAATACCATAATTAAATCAAAACATGTAAAAAATCTCTGCGATGTAATTTATTATTACTTTTGGCAACAAAATGAGCAACAGATGGGCATAATTTGAAGAAAAATGCTTTGACAATATGGCGGTATGGCTTTAAAATGACTATAGGTGAAACAATTTATATAGTTGTTTTCCAAATGTTTTTTAATCTAAGAGAGCGAAAGCGGAACAGGAGAGGTAATATGAAGTTTTTTATTGACACAGCGAAGGTTGAAGACATTAAGAAAGCAAATGACATGGGGGTTATTTGCGGAGTAACAACGAATCCATCTTTAATTGCAAAAGAGGGCAGAGATTTTAATGAGGTTATCAAGGAGATAGCATCAATTGTTGACGGTCCGATAAGCGGTGAGGTTAAGGCTACAACCCAGGACGCTGAGGGTATGATTAAGGAAGGAAGAGAGATTGCAGCTATCCATCCTAACATGGTTGTCAAGATTCCTATGACTGTTGAAGGACTTAAGGCTACCAAGGTTCTCGCTTCAGAGGGTATCAAGGTTAATGTTACACTTATCTTCTCGGCTAATCAGGCGCTTCTTGCAGCGAGAGCGGGTGCAGCTTATGTTTCCCCATTCCTTGGAAGACTTGATGATATATCACAGCCGGGCATTGAACTTATCCGTACAATCTCAGATATTTTCATGAATTATCCTGAGATTGAGACAGAGATTATTGCAGCCAGCGTCCGCAATCCGATCCATGTAACAGACTGCGCACTTGCAGGGGCTGACATTGCAACGGTTCCTTATTCGGTAATCGAGCAGATGACTAAGCATCCGCTCACAACAGCAGGTATCGATAAGTTCGTTAAGGATTATGAAGCTGTATTCGGAAAGCAGAACTAATATCTTATAAAAAGGAGATTTTTATCTATGCGTGACAATGTAGAAAATATGTCCGTTAATGCCATCCGTGTTCTTGCGGCTGACGCTGTTCAGAAGGCTAATTCAGGACATCCGGGACTTCCTCTTGGTTCAGCAGCTATGGCTTATGAGCTCTGGGCTAATCACATGAATCACAATCCGGCAGATCCTAAGTGGTTCAACAGGGACAGATTCATATTATCGGGTGGACATGGTTCTACTCTTCTATACTCACTTCTCCATCTTTTTGGATATGGACTTACTAAGGAGGATCTGGCTCAGTTCCGCCAGTGGGGTTCACTCACACCGGGTCACCCTGAGTATGGTCATACAGTAGGTGTTGAGGCTACAACAGGACCTCTCGGAGCAGGCATGGGTATGGCTGTAGGTATGGCTGTAGCGGAAGCACATCTTGCCGCTGTATTTAACAAGGAGAATTACCCGGTTGTTGACCATTATACTTATGTTCTCGGCGGTGATGGATGTATGATGGAGGGAATTTCCTCTGAGGCATTCTCACTTGCGGGAACACTTGGACTTAGCAAGCTCATCGTGCTCTATGACTCCAACAAGATTTCCATAGAGGGTGGTACGGACATAGCATTTACCGAGGATGTGAAGAAGCGCTTCGAGGCGTTCGGCTTCCAGACACTTGTTGTTGAGGACGGTAATAATATTGAAGAGATCGGAAAGGCTATCGAGGAGGCTAAGGCTGACAAGACAAGACCTACCATGATTACGGTTAAGACTAAGATTGGTTACGGCTGTCCTGCCAAGGAGGGAAAGGCATCCGCTCACGGCGAACCTCTCGGCACAGACAATGTAGCAGCACTCAAGGAGAATCTCGGCTGGCCTTCACAGGAGCCTTTCTATGTACCTGATGAAGTATATGCAAACTACAAGGAGAAGGCTAAGAAGGGTGCAGCGGCAGAGGAAGCATGGAACAAGCTCTTTGCTGATTACTGCAAGGCATATCCTGAGATGAAGAAGCTCTGGGATGAGTATTTTGATGAGAATGCAGCGGACAAGGTTCTCCATGATGAGAACTTCTGGAGCTACGAGGACAAGCCACAGGCTACACGTAACCTCTCCGGTATCCAGATTAACAAGCTTAAGAATATGCTCCCTAACCTTATGGGCGGTTCGGCTGACCTTGCACCGTCTACTAAGACATATATGTCTGATATGGGAGATTTCTCCAAGGATAACTATGCGGGAAGAAATATGCACTTCGGCGTAAGAGAGCTTGCGATGACTGCTATCGGCAACGGTATGATGCTTCACGGCGGACTTCACGCTTTCGTGTCAACCTTCTTCGTGTTCAGCGATTATGTCAAGCCTATGGCGAGACTCTCAGCTATCATGGGAGTACCTCTTACCTTCGTGCTCACACATGACAGCATCGGTGTCGGCGAGGACGGACCTACACATGAGCCTATCGAGCAGCTTGCAATGCTTCGCGCACTTCCTAACTTCACGGTATACAGACCTTGTGATGCGACGGAGACGGCAGCAGCATGGGCTTATGCAGTGACCTCTAAAAAGACACCTACAGCTCTCGTTCTCACAAGACAGAATCTGCCTCAGATGGCTGGTTCCTCCAAGGAAGCTTTAAAGGGTGCCTATGTCATTGCTGACTCTGCAAAGAACGTACCTGATGCTATTCTTATCGCTTCGGGTTCTGAGGTATCACTTGCTGTAGATGCCAAGGCAGAGCTTATTAAGGATGGCATTGATGTGAGAGTTGTCTCCATGCCTTCTATGGATGTGTTCGAGCAGCAGAGCGATGAGTACAAGGAGTCCGTACTTCCTAAGAGCGTGAGAAAGAGAGTTGCCATCGAGGCGCTGTCAGACTTCGGCTGGGGCAGGTATGTAGGCCTTGACGGAGCTTATGTCACAATGCACAGCTTTGGTGCAAGTGCTCCTGCGGCTACACTCTTCAAGGAGTTCGGTTTCACGGTTGAAAATGTTGTCAGGACTGTTAAGGGACTCTGAAATTTAAGAATTTTTTGATTTTCAAATGGAAATTATATGAGTATAATTATGGCAGGGAGTGATAGTTGGCTCCCTGCCTGTTATTTTATTTATAGGATTCATGTGTCAAAATATGACAATCAAAGCTAGGAGTGTATAACGTATTATGTTTA
>DNFT01000105.1:26379-28927 GCA_003486385.1 Eubacterium sp.
CTAAGAACATCTAAGCTTCTCCCAAAAGTCATGATATGCATAAACATAATACGTTATACACAGCCAAATATATATAGCATGTTTTGACACAGGAATGTTTATGCATAAAAATGTTTTCAATAGAACACAGGATACTGTGTGTATGCAGGTGTAAAGAATATCATAAAAGGGGAAATGGAAAATGAAAGAGAACAATAAACACATAATACTTGTATTGGGACTTGCGGCGTTGACAGCTGTCGCGGCGGCGGTTCTTACCTGCGTGCTCCTCATGCCTAAGCTTATGCTTGGCAGGAGACTTAATGAGATTCTTAAGGACACATATACATATAATGCTGAGGCTTCGGTTGCGGGGGTTGACATGGGAATACTGGGCGATGAGTTCGAGGGAAGTATTACCGGAAGCAGGAGCAATGATGTTATATATGGCAGCATATCGTATAAGGGCTTTGAGTGCCTTGAAATATATGTTGAAAATGATGGTAAAGTCATGCTCAACATTGAGAAGCTTTTTGAGAGTGCAGTAAATAAGGCGGAGGAGAAGACCGGACTTCCGCTTGATTTTATAAGGAATAAGCTGACGGATTTCACGATATCATCCAGCCAGATTGAGGATATAACCGGAGAGAAGCTTGTGACAATGGCTGATGCGGGCGTGACACATAACACACTTGAGGAGTTCGTACAGGCAGTGAAGCTTCTGTCCTCGTTCAAACAGATTAAAGCAGAGGATATGGCTGCAGAATATAAGCTTCTCGGTGATGACGCAGGATACTTTATGCTGGAGTTGAAGGATGGAATGACGAAGGTATACATCGGGGTTCCGAAGGATAAGAATGACAAGGCCACATCCTTTGTCGTCGAGTATACAGACGATGGAGCTGCAGCCGGCGCAGATACCATTGTTTGGAAAATCAAATTTGATTATGAGATTTGTGAAGTTGGGGAGATAGATGTACCTGATGAGACGTTGTCGAAGGAGACGATAGAGCTGCTTAAAAAAGTGTATGGGTATCTGGAATAAATATGGATTCAAATTTAGTTCGGTTGAAACAGAGTCGGTTGCAACCGAACTAAATTTGACATACAAAAAATTATGGGTATAATATAGATTATAAATGCGGATGGAGGTGAGTGGGAATGTTTTATGGCAGAGAAGAACAGAGAAAAAGATTGTCGGATATGATTAACGCGCAGGGTCAGGTGGTTTCACTGATATATGGAAGAAGGCGTGTCGGCAAAAGCGAGCTTATAAAGCAGGTTTTGAGAGAGTCGACCGTGGACAGCATATATTATGAGTGCAAGCAGACAACAGAACAGAACAATGTGGACAGCCTGGCGGAGCTGATAGCGGAAAAGTATAATTTTCCCAAGCCATCGTTTAAATGCATGGAGGAGCTGCTGAGGTTTCTTTTCAAAAAATCGGAGCAGGAACCGCTTGTAATTGTGCTCGATGAGTACCCGTATCTCAGAGAGAACCTGCAGGGGGCTGACAGTATAATACAGACAATTATAGACGGAAACAAGGATACTTCAAATGTTAAGCTTATACTCTGCGGCTCTTATGTCGATACCATGAAGGCACTCCTGTCAAAGCAGAATCCGCTTTATGGGCGCGTTGATGTCACAATAGATTTAAAACCCATGGATTACTATGAATCGTCTTTATTTTATGAGGGCTTTTCGGATGAGGATAAGGTAAGGCTGTACAGTGTGTTTGGCGGCATACCATATTATAACCGGCTGATAGACGGCAGCAGGACTGTTAAGGATAATATAATAGCACTTATCGCCTCGGTGGGTGCACGGCTTGAAAATGAGGTGACAATGTATCTTAATTCGGAAATTTCCAAGATTACGAATGCAAATGAAGTGTTCGAGGCACTTGCAAAGGGATTTTCAAGGTATAAAGATATACTCGACCAGTCACATGTTTCGAGTGGACCGACTCTTGTGGATATACTTGACAAGCTGATTCGGATGGAGGTTGTCAAGAAAGAGGCACCAATCAATGACGAGGGCAATAAAAAGAAGGCGGGATATTTTGTTTCCGATAACCTGTCATTATTTTATTATAAATATATATTTAGAAATATCTCGAGAATGAATGTAATGGATTCGGAGGTGTTTTATGATAAATATATTGCAAAGGATTTCGAGGCATATCATGTGCCTAAGTGCTTCGAGGATATATGCAGGCAGTATCTTGTGAGGCTGAATCGAAAAGGAAAGACGGATGAGATTTTTGAAAAAATAGGTAAATACTATTATGATGATCCGATAAACAAAAGGAACGGAGAGTTCGATATAGTCACGCTTGATGACAAGGGATATATTTTTTACGAAGCAAAATTCCGCAAAGAAAAAATAAGTGAAGCTATGATTAAGGAGGAGATAGCGCAGGTTCAGAGCACAGGACTTGACTGCTATAGGTACGGCTTTATTTCAAGATCGGGTTTTGACTGCGATACGGCAGAAAACAGAATACTCATTAATCTGGATGAGTTGTATAAAAGGCTGTAACAAAAGAGAGCCGCCCTGGGAAATG
>DNFT01000035.1 GCA_003486385.1 Eubacterium sp.
TTCAAAAGCAGCATCCGTGCTGCTTTTGGCTAGGTATTAAGCAGAGTTCTAAGAACATCTAAGCTTCTACCAAAAGTCGTGATATGCATAAATATAATACGTTATACACGCTAAGTTTACAGCACATGTTTTGACCCCAACATCATTATATTAAATTGGTATGTTTTGACACCAGAATCCTTATTTTAAAAGCATATTTTAATCAACCATTTTTTTATCGAGAAGCTCAAAAAGCTCATCCATGCTCTCTGTGAGGTTGACCTCATTTCTGAGTGCTGCCGAATCCTTAAGCCCTGTCGTGTACCATGCCACATGCTTTCTCATCTCTCGTATTCCAAGGTACTCTCCCTTGTACCTGAGCTGCAGCTGTGCATGCTTTTTAATCATTCTCTTAATCTCAGCCACATCCGGCTTCGGTGGAAGTACACCTGTGCGGCGGTACTCATTTATTCGTGAAAAAATCCATGGATTTCCCCGTGCACCGCGCCCAATCATCACGGCATCACAGCCGGTCTGCTGCTCCATGGCAATCACATCCTCCGCACTGCACACATCTCCGTTCCCTATTACCGGAATGTTCACGCGCTCCACAACCTGCCTTATGATATCCCAATCGGCTTTTCCTGTATAGAACTGCTCACGCGTCCTTCCGTGTACCGCAACCGCGGCTCCGCCGGATTCTTCGACAATATGCGCTATCTCCGGAGCGTTTATCATGTCATCGTTAAAGCCCTTTCTTATTTTTACGGTCACAGGCTTCTTTACCGCCTTCGCCATAGCCTCAACAATCTGTCCGACCAGCAGTGGATTTTTCATAAGAGCCGAACCCTCACCGTTATTGACAATCTTCGGCACCGGGCAGCCCATATTGATATCAAATATATCAAATGGTCTTTCCTCAAGTCTCTTTGCCATGTCCGCCATAATCTGCGGGTCGGAGCCAAAAAGCTGCAGCGATATCGGGTTTTCCTCAGGCTCCACCTCTAAAAGAGCCTCAGTATTTTTATTATTGTAGAGAACCGCCTTTGCGCTCACCATCTCCGTATACAGAAGTCCGCAGCCCTGCTCCCTGCAGAGAATACGAAACGGCAGGTCGGTA
The DNA here is from genome assembly GCA_003486385.1 of Eubacterium sp. Classification (GTDB taxonomy): domain Bacteria; phylum Bacillota; class Clostridia; order Lachnospirales; family Lachnospiraceae; genus CAG-882. The sequence goes on from DNFT01000035.1 coordinate 1,100, forward strand.
ACTCCTGCCATCGGTGCAAGCACAAGGTTATTCTCAATGTTCACATTTCCTATCTTCATGTCTTCCTCATTTTACATTGTTTAAAAAAGTCTGCTGCCACACCGTTGCACAATTGTATCTGTACACTGCCATTTTTTCTTCTGTAAAAACACAGGCAGAATTTCACAACTTAAAACTGTCGCATACTTTTTTACACTTATCTGTTCTTTGCATATATAAGCTGCAGCCCCTTCAAGGTAAGCTCACTGTCATATATCTGTATGCTGTCGGTATTCTCCGCTATCAGGCGCCCATAGCCTCCTGTCGCAACGGTTCTGATGTTCTCAATACCGGCTTCCTCTTTAATCTTCTTTATTATATATTCGGTCTGTCCTATATAGCCGTATACAAGTCCTGCCTGCATGCTCGTCACAGTGTTCTTTGCAAGGATACTCTTAGGCTTGGCAATCTCAATCTCCGGCAGCTTGGCGGCATCGCTCCATAATGAGCGCGCACTTGTGCCAAGTCCCGGTGAGGTGATTCCCGCCGTAAATACTCCCTCATCAAGTATGAGGTCATAGGTTGTAGCCGTGCCGAAATCCATTGCTATAACAGGTCCTCCGTACAGCTCATAAGCCCCCACCGCATCAACAATTCTGTCCGGTCCAATCTCCCTCGGATTATCACATGACAGACGGATTCCCGTCTTTATTCCCGGTCCGACAAGTATCGGCTGTCTGTTAAAATATTTTTTCATCGCATTGACAACAGAATGCATGACATTCGGAACTACCGAACTTATTATGACATCCTCTATATCTGCCGGACTAAGTCCTCTTGTCCTTATAAGTTCAATAAAGACAATTCCATACTCATCCGATGTACGCTGCAGCTTCGTGGTTATTCTGAATGTTGCCAGAAGCTCCCTCTCCTTGAATACGCCTACGGTAAAATTAGTATTTCCTATATCTATAGCTAATAACATATCTTTCCCCATTCCCCGGCTTATTACTGCCCATAATTTTCATGTAACTGCAAAATCAGAAATCTTAAAATTTCACACCCGGCACCATATATCTGCGCACATAATACCGTGCCTGCACACGTCAAATACTGTTTTACACATCCTCATCAAGAAAAAACACCTTAAAATAGAGTTCCAATGCCTGTAAAAGGTCTGCCTTCTCATTTCTTATCTGCTTTATTTTAAGTGCTGCACCAATCTCATCATAAAGGATATCCTCCTCCGCAGCCTCCGTCTTAATCTGGAGTGTTCCGTTCTCATCATACTCAAGCATCATGATTCCCCCTACATCCTCCGTAAACAGAACGCACATAATCTTGAGCTCCTTCTTAATATGATCCGGAAGTCCATTGAAATCCGGGTTCATATAAAATTTCTTCTCATACGCATTTGAAACGCACAATACCACATCATCTTCGTAGTACATACAATCCTTCCCTTCTGCCCTATCTTATTTTATACAATTATATTTAGACGTACCCATATAATCCGCGCACGGACACCTCACCTGAGCGGATTTCCTTTAGATTTCCGCCATCATCCTTAACCACAAGCCCGCCCTCGGGATTGATACCTACCGCAGTATATATCTCTTCCTTATCATTGCCGATTATCCTCACCTGCTTTCCGGCATTGGCAAGCATGGTATTGTATTCATCTGCTATTGTCGACAAGTCCCCTGCCTTGATAAAAGCCTCGTAGTATTTTTCAAAATATCTCCCTACTGCCTCTATGACGTATGCCCTCTTCACCTGTTTACCTGATTCGATATAAAGAGAGCTTGCAATATCCTTTATCTCATCCGGAAATTCCTTCATATTAGCATTTATACCGATTCCGATAACTACATAATTGATACATGAAAGCTCCGCTGACAGCTCTGTAAGCATGCCACACACCTTTTTTTTGTTGACAACTATATCATTCGGCCACTTAATCTGCGCGTCCAGCCCTGTGACCTCCCTTATGGCGCCCGATACAGCCATGGCTGCCACAAGCGTGAGCATTGAAGCCTTATCCGGTGATATTTCCGGTTTTAATAAAAACGAGAACCATATACCTGTTCCGGGAGGCGATACCCACGCATGCCCTCTTCGTCCCCTGCCTGCTGTCTGTTCCTCCGCAACCGCAAGCAGTCCATGCTTCACACCTTTTTCCGCCTGCCTTTTCAATTCATTGTTCGTAGAATCAATGGAATCAAAATATAGAATCTCTTTTCCAAACCATTGTGTATGAAGCAGACTCCCAAGCTCCAGAGCTGAAATAACATCAGGTGTCTCCTCCAGCCGGTATCCCTTATTGTTAACTGCTTCTATACTGTATCCTTCATCGCGAAGCTGCTTTATTGCTTTCCACACGGCAGTTCTCGAAACAGAAAACCTGTTACATATCTCCTGCCCTGAAATAAAATCATCAGCCTCCCTGAGCACCTGCAATATTTTATCCTTCATATCCGTACTATATTCCTCCGACTACAACCTTTATCCACAAATTATCAGCAATAATTCTTACATATCCACTAAGCATCAACGCTTTTACACATTCGCCGACACTATTCTTCCACAGAACAGCCCTGCCGCTATAAGCACAAATGTAAAAATAAATACCGCTATACCCTGCCACTGTTTATCCGAAATCACATGCTTTACACCTGTTATGGCATTTATCAGCGCTCCCAGATAAAAAATCCCCGGAAAAATATGCATTCTGTTATGCACATCCATAAAAGTATAGACCGTAATCCCCACGACAGCAATGCTGAGTATAATATTCACTACATCTATTACTACCCTGACCTTGCGAAACGCTCTCTCTCTTTTTGAAGCCATATAACCTCCACTATAATCACTATACCTCATAAACAAAATATAACACCGCAAGCGATATTTTACATAATACCATTCGCGGTGTCATAATTCAAGTGTTCCTTTAATTCACGCTTTCCCTTAATTCAAGCTTTTGCAACTGTCTGCATACTGCTTAAAATAAAATAGCCCGATTATTATTGCCTTTTCCGGTGCACAGTGCCATCCGTATATGCCTGCAGCAGACCAACCAATTATACCGTTGCATCCATCACAGCCTTTATAGTATGCATGCGGTTCTCCGCCTCGTCAAACACAATCGACTGTGCGGACTCGAATACCTCATCGGTAACCTCCAGCTCTTCAAGCCCGAATTTATCATGTATCTGTGCCCCGACTGTAGTTTTCAGGTCATGGAATGCAGGTAAGCAGTGCATAAATACCGCCTGTGGGCTGGCATTGTCCATTGCCTTTTTGTTAACCTGATATGGAAGAAGGTCATGTATACGCTCCTCCCACACCTCAGCAGGCTCCCCCATTGATACCCATACATCTGTATAGATAACATCTGCACCCTTCGTTCCGGCATCAACATCCTCTGTGAGTGTTATTGCCGCTCCTGACTGTGCTGCATATCCCTTACACAATTCAACAAGCTCCTCATCAGGAAAATACTTTTTATTGGTGCATGCGGTGAAGTTAAGACCCAGCTTTGCGCATGCAATCATAAGTGAATTTCCCATATTGTAGCGGGCATCTCCCATATATGTAAAGTTGATACCCTCAAGCCTTCCAAAGTGTTCCCTGATTGTAAGCATATCCGCAAGCATCTGTGTAGGATGATACTCGTTGGTAAGTCCGTTCCATACAGGCACGTCCGAATACTTTGCAAGCTCCTCCACAATATTCTGCCCGAATCCGCGGTATTCAATTCCATCGTACATTCGGCTTAGCACTCTCGCCGTATCGGCAATGCTCTCCTTCCTGCCAATCTGTGAGCCTGACGGATCAAGATAGGTTGTACCCATGCCAAGGTCATGTGCCGCCACCTCAAAGGAGCAGCGGGTTCTTGTGCTGGTCTTTTCAAATATAAGGGCAACATTCTTTCCCCTATGATGATCTACAGGTATGCCCTTCTTTTTCTTGTCCTTAAGCTCTGCTGCAAGATCAATAAGATACATAATCTCTTCCTTAGAAAAATCCTTGAGTGTCAAAAAATCGCGTCCTTTTAAATTCATGGCGGCCTCCTTATGTTAGCTTTCTGCTCTACAGAATACACCTTATTCATTTATCTGTCAATGCATAATAATACATTTATTTTATGTTTTATGTATATTTATGCATGCCGCAGTTTTTAAATATCAGCATAGATATTTTACTTAAGAACATTCTGTTTCGTGTAATGGAATTGCTTTGCATAAATATAATACGTTATACTCTCATACATCACATTAACATGTCCTGACCCCGGCATCTTTATAACAGATAATCAACCAGACAAATCAACAGTAAATGTGCAGGATAATACACATAAAAGAACCATTTCCCTCCTCTTTTTCCACCAAGAGCTCCGTTATATGCACCAATAAGAGGAATTGCGGGCAGCATTCCGAACTGAAACAGCGATATATATGGGCATTCCGGGTTAGAAATGGCACCATCAAGCGCAAGCAAGGCTGCAAATAATGTTGACGTATACATCAGAAGCTTAAGCTGTGCCTTTTTATCTTCCCTGTACACATACAGCATGAGCGGCCATATAAGTCCAATCCCAGCCCAGTCGCCGAACAGAGATAATAGAAACAAAGCAGCTATAATCAAGCTCTTTTTTATCTCACCTATATGGCTGTCATAGGTCCGTAACGCAATCAACGCCAGAAATAAGGTGTATATCATGCCAAGTGAAACTCCGCCTCCTGCCATTCCTGCCCTTCTCTCAAACAAATAAAAAGCAAAGGCGGATACCACAGCAAATAAACCCAGTCTCAACGTGTATTTTCTGATGTCATGGGTATGAATATACCCTTCTGCCAGAAGATAACACATCACCGGTGCCGTAATCCGCCCAATTATATGCATGCACTGTCCCGGCAGAGATACCACCGGAACCCACATCCATGCTATATGGTCAAAGGTCATCGCCACTATAGCGATGACCTTCAACTGATATGCCGTAATACCTTTTTTACAATTCATAAAATCCCCATGTCACTGCTTTTGCAATGACTTAAATAGTAATGAAAAACGTGCTTTTTACGTGTTTTCCACACTATATATACCTAGCCGTGAAGACCTCTTGCCTGTCTGTCCATGTCCTCAACCACAATATCATATATCTCACCCAAGGTTCTGCAATACTCCAGTACCTTCCATGGCTCATTGGTATGATAATGTATCTTTATAAGCTCTTCATCGCCAACTGCAAGAAGACAGTCACCCTTAAAGTTCTCGGTAAAGTACTCATTGATGGCATCCTCGTCAAGATTCTCCCCCTCAATAAGCAGCTGTGTATCATATCTGAATTCAATAGGTTCACTCATTATGTCTTATCCTCTTTTTCCGGCGACCTTAAATTATGGTGCCACCTGATTAAATATCTTATAACTTAGTTTTTAAAAATAATTACTCTGCACTCATTTAATAAAGCTTAGCTTTGATTAAATTACGCTTATATTAAGCTTCATTACAGCTTATCTTCACTGTAACCGGACTTTCCTATAACCATGCTTTCTATTGCAGCTAGGCTTCCTTCGCAACCTCAACAACAGACTTTGCAAGCCCTGCAAGTCCCTGAATCTCTGACGGAATGATAATCTTGGTAGCCTGACCGTCCGCTGCCTTCTCAAATGCCTCAAGGCTCTTAAGTCTTAACACAGCCTCATCTGCTCCGGCCTCCTTAATCATCTTAAGACCTTCTGCATTAGCCATCTGGACAACTCTTATAGCTTCAGCCTGACCTTCTGCCTCTCTAATCATCTTCTGCTTCTGAGCTTCAGCACGGAGAATCGCTGATTCCTTCTCTGCCTCTGCGTCAAGAATCAATGAGCGCTTCTTACCTTCTGCAACAAGTACGGCTGACTGCTTCTGACCTTCAGAACGTGTTACCGCCTCGATCTTCTCAAGCTCTGCTCTCTTCTGCTTCTCCATCGCATCCTGAATAGCTGCCGGAGGAATGATGTTCTTAACCTCGACTCTGTTCACCTTGATTCCCCAAGGGTCGGTAGCTACATCAAGGGATACTCTCATCTTGGAATTGATAACCTCACGGGATGTAAGTGTCTGGTCAAACGCAAGCTCACCGATGATATTTCTCAGTGTGGTAGCTGTGAGATTCTCAATCGCCATAATAGGATTCTCAACACCATATGCGAAGAGCTTAGGGTCTGTAATCTGGAAAAAGATAACCGTATCAATCCTCATTGTTACATTATCCTTTGTGATAACAGGCTGCGGTGGGAAATCTGCCACCTGCTCCTTGAGCACAACTCTCCTCGCCATCTTATCGATGAACGGAACCTTAAAGTGAATACCTACATTCCATGTCTCCTTGTACGCACCGAGACGCTCAAGTACAACAGCCTGTGCCTGAGGCACAATCTTAATACATGATGCTAAAATAACAAGTACGATAACCGCAATAACAATAATTCCACCAACTAAACCTGGCATTTTAAAATCCTCCTATAATTTTAATTTTCAGAATTCTTTCGTTCAACTATAACCTTAACTCCCTCTATCGACTTCACAGTAACCATAGTGTCAACTTCCATGACACTTCCGTCCGCCGACCTTGCAGCCCATTCAATACCATTGATTGTGACATAGCCAGAAGCCTGCGCATTATCAATCTGTGCAATAACACGCCCAGTCTGTCCGATAACACTGTCTATATTCGTCTTTGTGGTATGCCGATTCACATATCGCAATGCAAATGGTCTTGTAAAAATCAGCATTATCAGCGAAACCACAATAAAGAATACGAACTGGAGCCACCACGTAGCATGAAGAAGTGACGCAAAAAAAGCAATAAGTGCACCCGCCGCAAACCATATAGTTGTAAGCCCCATTGTAGCTATCTCAAACACTACAAGCACAACAAACAAAATAAGCCATATCATTGCATTCATTATCCTTCCCCTCCTTACTTAATAATAGAATTCTTATGTTCTATAATACACTAATATCCCGCCCTTTACAACTTAATTTTTCTCTTATCGAACTATATTCCTATTTTTTGCTTTTTTATCAGATAATTCTATAGACAGGACGCTCATAGCGGGAATCAAAAAAACATCCCACCGAAAAGCGTCCGCCCTTCGGTGGGATGTCAACCCAGCCTATTATACCCCTGCCTGTTATGCACAAAGCATAAGGCATATATATAATAGTTACATATTCAATCAGCAGGCATATATACAATAGCTGCAAATTCAATTAGTAAACATAGAAGCAATGGTTATTCAATACCGTATATTGCGAATATCTTGCATAGTTAGCCTTCTTCACGCTGATGAAGAACAGATAATCACCGATATTGTTAACACCTGCAAGTGCCTCACCTGCTGCGGTGTAGGAATCCTGGTGTGACGGCCCATTTGCCAGCAGTGTACTGAAACGCTCGGAAATGTTTCCGTTGCCATCAAGTACACCTGTAAACTGTCCCGGAGCATATATTACATCCGTAATCGTATTCTGCTTGAATCTGGAGCTTCGCACCCTGTTGAGTACTACGTTGGCAACCGCAAGCTTGCCCTCGTAAGGCTCCCAGCCTGCCTCCCATTCGATAATACAAGCTAAGAGATATACCTCTGAATCACTTGCACTCATGGCGGCATTGGTTGTTCTTCCGATGCTTGTGCTCTGTGACATCGCTGCCTTAGCGGCGGCAACACGCTCAGCCTCTCTTCTCTCCGCTTCTATTCTAGCCTGCTCCGCAAGATATGCGTTCTCCTCGTCAACTGTCCATGCAGTCGCAAGGTCATAGGTGGAGCTGATGCCTGTGTCCTCCACATAGCCGTATCCGCTCTCGCACTCTACAAGAACCCAGTTGCCAATCTCCTCGTATGCGTTGATATTCTCGCCTGCATGGAATGTGGCAATTACCGCACTCGAGGAATCAGCGGAAGCATATACAGGAAGCTCTTCAGCTTCCACAACCGTTGTCTTGTCACCTATGAACGGTGCTACCTTGTCGGCTTCCTCGCCGAATAACAGGTAGGTATTCTTGGCATAGCCGACAACATTGCCGGATGAAATCTTAGTCCATATCTCACCCTTCTCAATAATGTCTGCCTGTGAGCGCGAATACATACAGCCTACAATATCTGATGTCTCGTCCGGCTCGGAGTAAATATTGATTCTGTCCTCACAGTAGGAAATGACCTTGTTCTCAAAATCACTCTTTCCTGTATTACCGGTCAGGTCATCAATTATCTCTCCGCTTGCAGTTAATGTACTGTTGTACACTATTCTTGGTTCTATCTTCGCTTCTTCACCGGTCACAGCATCCGCTCCGGCGGCTGCTCCCAACGGCAATGCCTGTATATCTTCTGATAAGTCATCTGAAACGTAAAGGTCTACTGTGCTGTCTGCCTGCATATCAACCGCTCCGGATGCTGATGTTCTGACTGAGGCAGCCACATCTGTTCCAATAAATCCCTTGCCGGAAAATGCAAGCTGTGCAATGAGTACTAAAAAGAGCATCATGTACACATAAAACTTCTTGTTTCTTCTCATTTTTCAACTCTCCATCAATAACTTGTTACAAAATTGTTAAGAAATGTTACGCCTTATTGTAACAATTACTAACGAAAATGTCAAGCCCTTCTCTGTCTTGCTGCCTCATACATAAGTACCGCACCACTCACTGCGGCATTGAGCGACTCTAATTTTCCCATCATCGGTATGATGATTTTCCTGTCGGCGAGCGCTGTTGCCTCATCTGTGAGTCCGTTTCCCTCATTCCCGATGAAAAATGCCGTTCCCTTTTTATAATCACATGTCACATAATCAACCGCACCTTGAAGATGTGCAGCATAGGTTGTAATACCCCTGCTCTTTAAGAAGGCAGCCGCCTCTTTAAGATTGTCCGTGTAGGCATATTTCATTCTGTACATTGCTCCCATTGTCGAGCGAATCACCTTAGGGTTATATATATCGACTGTTCCTGATGTCATTATTATTCCGTCAACACCCGCTCCCTCCGCCGTCCTGATTATCGTACCCAGATTGCCCGGATCCTGAAGATTCTCAAGAATCATAATGAGAGGATTTCCACCCTTCAGCATGTCCTCGATGGAATACTCCGACATCTTTACAAGTGCCATGACCCCCTGCGGTGTCTTTGTATCAGACATATGCGAAAATACGTCATCTGCCACAAGCTCATAGGCATATCCACGCAGGCTGTCCTTGTTCGCCCTTTCAAAGCTCTCTGAGACAAAAAGACTGTGAATACGCTCCTTAGGTGTCTCCTCAAACATTCTCTTCCCCTCAACAACAAAAAGTCCTTGGGCCTTGCGGTCCTTAGACTTTTTGATGAGGTTAATTACATTTTTTATCTGTGTATTTGATGTGCTTGTAATCATTACCTTTTCCTATCTTATTTTCATGTTTACAATGAATAACCATTCCTGCGGTTCTTCACGAATAATTATCTTGCCAGATTCCTGCTTATCGCATACTGATACTCGTCAATATCCTTCTTCATTGCAAGAGCCTCATCGATATCATAATCTACGAACTCTCCATGTGAATGTGCAACAACCCTCTTGCTCTTTCCTGCAATGAGGCAGTCCACAGCGTAAGCTCCCATGATTGAAGCATACATTCTGTCCTTACATGTAGGGCTTCCGCCACGCTGCATGTGACCAAGTATAGTTGCTCTTGTCTCAATGCCTGTAGCAGCCTCGATTCTTCTTGCCATGCTGGTTGAATGACCGATTCCCTCGGCATTGATAATAATATGATGTCTCTTGCCCTTCTTACGGTTATTGATGATACTGTTTATAAGAGTCTGCTCGTCATTGTTGTAACGCTCAGGAAGAAGGATATCCTCCGCTCCGTTGGCAATACCGCACCATAGTGCAATATATCCTGCATTACGTCCCATAACCTCAATGATACTGCAGCGCTCGTGTGATGTGGATGTATCCCTTATCTTATCAATAGCCTCCATTGCAGTATTGATTGCTGTGTCAAATCCGATTGTATAATCTGTACATGCAATATCAAGGTCGATTGTTCCCGGAACACCGATTGTATTGATTCCGAGAGCTGCCAGCTTCTGTGCACCACGGAAGGAACCATCTCCACCGATAACGATAAGGCCGTCTATACCATGCTTCTTACATATATCGGCAGCCTTCTGCTGGCCTTCAGGAGTTATAAACTCAAGACATCTTGCAGTATAGAGAATAGTACCGCCTCTATGAATAATATCAGCAACACTAAGCGCATCCATATCAATGATTTCCTCGTTGAGAAGACCATTGTACCCCTTTAATATACCCTTTACCTTAAGTCCCTTCGCAATAGCTGTACGAACAACCGCACGAATTGCAGCGTTCATTCCCGGCGCATCACCGCCACTTGTAAGTACACCGATTGTCTTAATTTCCTTAGCCATAATATCCTCCGTTCTACCGATGTTTAAATGTCTTTCTTAAACAGTGAAAAATTTAACAATGTCATTTTTTACTTATAATACCCCTAAATCAAATTATTTTCAATAGTATAATTTATTAATTTTTCAAACTGCTCTTACAATCTATACAACCTTTACATTTTCCTCACCGAATCTTTGGATTAACTGCTTAAGCGTATCTCCATGTGCCTGTATGCTCTGGCTTTTCGGAAGCACCTTGCGTTGTCTTTCCTCCCTGCAATAGATTGTCACAAGATCATTTCCATCCGAGGCTGCTATTATCCGGTCAAGCTCGGGCTGTGCGTCCAAATATGCCTGTTTGTTGGAGAACTGAATCCAGCACACCCTCGGAATCTCGTCGAACGCATCGACCTTGGTGCACACAAGCTTTCCGTTCTCATCCTCTCTCACATTCACACGTCCCTCTATGAACACCTTATTGTCCTCGGTAAGCTTATCCCTGTATTTCTCATAGTCGCGCGGGAACACTATAACCTCAACTGCGCCGAACACATCCTCAAGGGTAATATATGCCATCAGCTTTCCTGAGCTGGTATTTTTCACGCTCTTTCCGGTAATTATTCCTCCTATTACCGCCTTCTCACCCTCATTCACCTTCGGTGGATTATCCTCCTCATTGATAAAATCGGAGCTTACGTTGGTGATATACCTTCGCCACAGAGCATCATAATCATCCATCGGATGCCCGCTTACATACACGCCAAGAACTTCCTTCTCGTAGGCAAGAAGCTGCTCCTTGTCATATTCAGGAACATCCGGCATATTGACCTTGTCATGCTTCTCCTCAAACATGTCAAACAGGGACATCTGTCCTGCAATATTGTTCTTGCGTTCATTTGTGACATTGTCTATCACATTGGCATAAACCAACATCATCTGGTGTCTGTTAACGCCAAAGCAGTCAAAGGCTCCGGACTTTATAAAGCTCTCTATGGTTCTTTTATTTACCTCTCTGCCCGAAAGCCTGCCTATAAAATCCTCGAGTCCGGTGAAGCTTCCATTTCTCTCCCTCTCTTCAATAATCGCATCAATCACCGGTTTTCCGACACTCTTCAGTGCGGATAAGCCATACATGATACCCTTATCCGCAACCGAGAAGCTGCCTTCACCTTCATTTATATTAGGAGGAAGAATACCTATCCCCATCTGTCTGCAGGTATAAGCATACGCGGCCACCTTGGAGTTATTTGCAAGTACACTGGTCATAAGAGCCGCAAAAAACTCCTTAGGATAATAGCACTTTAAATATGCTGTCTGGTAGGACACAACTGCATAACATGCCGCATGCGATTTATTGAACGCATACTTGGCAAAATCTATCATGTTATCATATATTATTCCCGCAGTCCTTTCCGATATACCATTTGCAATACAGCCGGGAACCCCTTCATCAGCATTTCCGTATATGAAATTCTGACGTTCCTTTTCCATGACCGCGGCCTTCTTCTTGGACATGGCTCTTCGCACCAGATCGCTTCGTCCAAGAGTATATCCGGCAAGGTCACGCACAATCTGCATAACCTGCTCCTGATAGACGATACAGCCGTAGGTTGTGCTCAGAATACTCTCAAGCTGCGGACATTCATATTCAATATCCTGCGGATCATTCTTGCCCTTTAAATACTTCGGAATAAAATCCATAGGACCCGGGCGGTACAGGGATATTCCGGCAGTGATATCCTCCAGGCTCTTCGGCTTTAATTCCTTCATGAAGTTCTTCATGCCGGGGCTCTCAAGCTGGAATATACCCTCCGTATGCCCTGAGCCAATAAGCTCCATAACCTTCTGGTCATTGTAATCTATCTTGTTGATATCAAGACTGCCCGGATGTGTTTTGTTCACAAGCTTCACCGCATCCTGAATGACCGTGAGCGTCCTAAGGCCAAGGAAATCCATCTTTAAAAGTCCAAGCTCCTCAAGGGTTGTCATGGTGTACTGCGTTGTGATTGCACCATCACCGCCCCTTGACAGTGGCACGAACTCGTCCGCCGCCTTCTGGCAGATGACAACTCCTGCCGCATGCATGGATGTGTTTCTCGGCAGTCCTTCAAGCCTTCTCGCCATATCCACAAGGTGCCTGACCGATGGGTCCCCCTCATAGAGCGACTTGAAATCCTGGCTTTCCGCAAGTGCCTTGTCAAGGGTAATTCCAAGCTCATTCGGAATCAATCTTGCAACCTTATCAACATCGGCATAAGGCATGTCAAGCACTCTTCCGACATCCCTTATAACAGCCTTTGCCGCAAGTGTACCAAATGTTACAATCTGCACCACCTTATCATTGCCATATTTTCTTACAACGTAGTCAATCACTTCCTGACGGCGCTCATAGCAGAAATCTACATCTATATCAGGCATGGACACACGCTCCGGGTTCAAGAAACGCTCAAAAAGCAGATTGTACCTAATTGGGTCAATATCCGTGATTGCAAGCGAATACGCAACTATGCTTCCCGCTCCTGAGCCTCGTCCCGGTCCCACGGCAATGCCATTCTGCTTGGCATAATTGATGAAATCCCACACAATGAGGAAGTAGTCGACATACCCCATCTTCTTTATTACACCAAGCTCATAGTCAAGTCTCTCCCTGTAGTCCTCCGCATGGTCACCGTAGCGCTTTACAAGACCTTCATTGCACAGATGAAGCAGATAAGTCCACGAATCGTAGCCCTCCGGCACCTCATATTTCGGGAGCTTGGTATGACCGAATTCTATCTCTACATTGCACCTTTGTGCAATCTTATAGGTATTTTCAAGTGCCTCCGGCGCATAAGGAAAAAGTGACGCCATCTCCTCAGGCGATTTGCAATAGTACTGTCCGCCCTCATAGCGCATCCTGTCCTCATCAGTCACCTTTTTGCCGGTCTGCAGACATAACAGAAGGTCATGTGCCTCCGCATCATCAGCAAATGTATAATGTATATCGTTGGTACATACAAGCTCTATCCCTGTCTCCCGGCTCATTCTCATAAGCTCCTGATTCACGAGTCTCTGTGCAGGTATTCCATGATCCTGAAGCTCAAGAAAGAAATTTCCCTTACCGAATATATCCTGATAAAGCAGCGCAGCTTTTTTTGCCTCCTCATAATTGTTTCTGGTAATATCCCTCGCCACCTCACCTGCAAGGCAGGCGCTCAGTGCGATAATTCCCTCATGGTATTCCCTCAGAACTTCATAATCCACTCTCGGTTTATAATAAAATCCTTCTGTAAATCCTCGTGAAACAATCTTCATAAGGTTGGAATAACCTGTATTATTCTCCGCTAACAGCACAAGATGATAGTACCTGTCATCTTCCTGTCCTATAGGCTCCTTGTCGAATCTTGAACCCGGTGCCACATAAACCTCACAGCCTATGATCGGTTTTATCCCCACAGCATTACACGCACGGTAAAAATCAATAACCCCGTACATAACTCCGTGGTCCGTTATTGCAAGGCTGTCCATTCCAAGCTCCCTGGCTCTTGCCGGAAGCTCCTTTATCTTACTTGAACCATCAAGAAGGCTGTATTCTGTATGCACATGTAAATGCGTAAAATTCATAAGTGCCTCCACTCTAACAGATGTTTATAAACGTAAAAACTCCTCAGACAGAGCCGGGGAGCATTTACAACAAATATAATTTTTAATCTATTTAGCGGCTGTGATAAATTCCTCTATTCCCTTTACAGCCTCTTCTTCATCACTGCCTTCAGCAATCACCGTTATCTCTTCATCAGCCTCAAGTCCTAATGCCATCATTCCCATAATGCTCTTGGCATTAACCTTCTTCGTACCTGATTCAATAAAAATTGAGCTCTCATACTTGCTGGCAATCTGAACTAAAACCGCTACAGGTCTTGCCTCTAAGCCTGTCGGAATCTGAATTTTAATGTTCTTCTGAATCATGATAAATATTCTCCATATCTTTATATTTTGTGCTGCCTCAGCTCATCAGCAATCTCACTGATTTTTCTGAGACGATGATTAACTCCCGATTTTCCTACAGGTGGTGAAAGCATCTCTCCCAATTCCTTAAGAGAAACCCCTGTGTTCTCCGCCCTAAGAACCGCTATCTCCATCAAACCCTCACTCAGGCTGTCAAGTCCTACCGTATCCTTGATATAGTTGATATCCTCAAGCTGTTTAACCGCAGCCGAAACTGTCCTGTTAAGATTAGCCGTCTCACAGTTAACCTGACGATTTATGGAATTTCGCACTTCCTTGAGTATCCTTACATTCTCAAGATTTAAAAGTGCGCGGTGAGCCATCATGATATTGAGCAAATCAACAATCTGCTCACCTTCTTTTATATAGACAACATAATATTTTTTACGTTGAACTATTCTTGCATCAAATGTAAAGCCCACCAGAATCGACTGAATAAATTCAGCCTTGCGCTGTGTAGGGCATACAATCTCAAAATGATAAAACTTCTCAGGGTCACTCATGCTTCCCGAGGTAAGGAAGGCTCCTCTTATAAATGCCCTTTTACAGCATTCATTCTTTATCACCATACTGCTCTTAAGCATCATATCCGGCGATGGTTCCTCATCTGCCGTCATCAGCCTTGCAGCCATAAGTATCTGCTCTGCCACAATGCAGTCTTCAACCTTTATCGTATATATATGATTTTTTCCGGCATGACCTGCCGTACGCACACTTACCTGCGATATATAATTAAAACCATTATTTATGTATATGGCAAGCTTTCGTGCCACTGCTATATTCTCTGTCGAGAATATAATCTCATATCCTTCTTTTCTCTTCCTGACCCTGGCACTCATGCTGAGCATGGCAGACAGTTCCGCAATCAGGCAATGTCTGGCTTCTGCTATATACTCAGCCAGCTCTGCTTTAACATCACTTGAAAATGACATCGGCACCCATCCCATCCGCCTCTGTTCTTATTCTGTAAAATATATTATCAGGCTTATTTTTTTCGAAGCGAATCAAGCATGATATCACGATGTTCAATCCTGACACCGTAATCCTTGTTTGAAAGCCTCCTGTATAACTCATTGGCAAGTGTAACCGAACGATGTTTTCCCCCTGTACAGCCTACTGCAATTACAAGACTGTTCTTACCCTCTAAAATATAATTAGGTATCAGGAAGTTAATCATATCCTCCAGCTTATCCATGAATTCCACCGCCTGCGGACATCCCATGACAAAATCCTGTATAGGCTTGTCATTACCGGTGAGCGGTCTTAGTTTCTCATTGTAATACGGATTCGGCAGAAAGCGCACATCAAATACAAGGTCTGCATCTGCCGGGATTCCATACTTAAATCCAAATGAGAGAATAGTCACGAAGAGATTATTATACTTCTCATCATTTACAAAAATTCTCTCTATCTCCTGCCTTAAGTCCCTTGTTAAAAGTGAACTCGTATCTATAATGTAATCCGATTTTTTCTTTAAAAAATCAATTGCTTCTCTCTCAAGAGCTATTCCTTTGTCAATTCTGCCGCCGACAGCAAGCGGATGACTTCTTCTCGTCTCCTTGTACCGCTTCACCAGCACATTGTCCGCACAGTCAAGAAAGAGTATCTCATACTTGACCCCGGCAGCGCTCAGCCGGTCAAGAACCGAATCAAATCCGCCAAACGCCTGTCCGCTCCTTATATCCACTCCAAGAGCGATATTCTTTAGCTCGGAATTTCCCGCAACCGCTATGTCAACGAACTTTTCAACAAGTGCAACCGGCATATTATCAACACAATAATATCCTATATCTTCGAACATCTTAAGCACGGTGCTCTTTCCGGCACCGGACATTCCTGTAACAATCACTATTCTCATTCTACCCGCCTCCAAAATAGTATACAAGCTGCTTCAAGGGTAAAATATTCGCACCTGTTTAGGTTACATCTATATAATGAATATGTCAACAGAAATTTGTTTTATTAAGTTAAAATACTAAAGTGTTAATGTCCATATTACTTAAAAATCAGTGCCCAGAATCTTCACCTCAGGCTCAAGCTCTACCCCGAACTTAGCCTTGACGGTATCGGATACCTCATGCATCAGCCTGCACACATCCGCCGCCGTTGCATCACCATTATTAACCACAAAACCACAATGCTTCTCGGATACACTGGCACCTCCCACGGTGAAGCCGCGAAGCCCCGCATCCATAATAAGCTTTCCCGCAAAATATCCTTCCGGCCGCTTGAATGTACTTCCGGCACTAGGATATTCAAGTGGCTGCTTCTGTCGTCTTCTCGCCGCCAAATCCTTCATCGAGGCCTCTATCTCTCCCTGGTTTCCCTTGCGAAGCTGTATTTCAGCCTCAAGAACAATCAACCCTTCCTTCGCGAATCTGCTGCTTCTGTAGCCAAGCCCCATCTCATGCGGCTCATATTCCCTTATATTACCGTCTTTATCCATAGCGGTCACGCTAAGAAGAATGTCCTTCATCTCGCCGCCGTACGCACCCGCGTTCATTATGCACGCTCCACCTAATGTTCCCGGTATCCCGCATGCAAATTCAAAGCCGGAGAGTGATTTTGAAAGTGCAGCAGAACCAATCTTAGATAACCTGGCGCCTGCCTGTGCGGTTATGATATCGCCCTCCACCCTGATACGTGCGTAGTTGTCAAGTAACAATATCACGACCCCTCTTATGCCCTCGTCCGCTACCAGCACATTGCTGCCGTTTCCGAGGATCACATACGGAGCATTCTGTTTCTGACATTCCCCGCATAGCTTTTTTATCTGTTCTATATCCGAGGGTTTCACAAGAATATCTGCAGGTCCTCCTATCCTGAAGGTTGTATGCTTCTTCATCGGCTCATTGATAAAGATACTGCCATCAGGCATAAATTCTCTGATTATTGATTCTAACTTATCCACTAATCCTCATTTCTAAGCGAATTGCCAATACGGGCTGCTGTTCAGGGCAGATATTATCCGCTTAAAACAATTGCTGTAAGCAGCCCGCATTTTCACTGTTCTATACTTAAAATAATATGCTGTATTATTATATCTTATTCCATTCCCTTGTTAAGGTTCTGCTGTACCCTGTTATATAATTCCTGTGCCGCATTGTAGCCCATCTTGCGCTGCCTCCAGTTGACCGCAGCCGTCTCAACGATAACGGCAAGATTACGTCCCGGTCTGATAGGAATATTGTGGCTCACAACCCTGTTTCCGAGAATCTCGGTGTATGTCTCCTCCAGTCCGAGACGGTCATACTCCTTATCCTTGTCCCACTCCTCAAGCTTGATAACCATGTCTATGCCCTGTGTCTCCTTGATACTCTCAACTCCGAAAAGGCTCTTGACATCTATAATACCGATTCCGCGAAGCTCTATAAAATGCCTTGTGATATCCGGTGCTGTTCCGATAAGTGTCTCATCACTTACCTTCTTAATCTCAACAACATCATCCGTTACAAGACGATGTCCTCTCTTGATGAGTTCCAGCGCTGCCTCACTCTTACCGATACCGCTCTCACCCATAATAAGAACACCCTCGCCGAATACATCAACCAATACACCATGAATCGAGATTGTAGGTGCAAGCTGTACCTTAAGCCAACGTATAATCTCCGCCATAAATGAGGAGGTAGAGGCATCTGAGCTCAAAAGAGGAATCTCATACTTAAGTGCAAGCTCAAGTAAATCCTGGTCCGGCTGCTGTGAACGGCAGAAAATAAGACATGGAATATTGCTCTCCATGAGCTGACGGTATCTCTGCACTCTTGTATCCCTGTCCAGTTTCTCAATATATGCTTCCTCAACGTAACCTATGATCTGAACACGCTCATTGTCAAAATGATCATAAAAGCCTGCAAGCTGAAGTGCCGGTCTGTTGACATCCGGCTGTGTCACATATTTAGTATCTGTATCAATCTGCGGCGTGAGATTGGTAAGTCCCATCTTCTCAACAATCTTTGTAAGCTGTACTTCGTCATTACCTAACTTCATGTCCACCCTCCTGAATGATGAATTTTTTTTATTATATCATGATTCGCACCTTCGGTGCTTACCGTTGCTTCGCAACTATCATGATCCAATTCGCCGTTCGCCAATCATGCAAGCATGTTGGCTCTCTTGCGCTCATTATATCACGAATCAATGCCAAAAAAAAGCTATTTATCCTATAGGTCTGTGAAAAAAGTTATACACTGAAGCTGCCGCCTTCGCATTCATTCCGTCAACCTGTGCAAGCTCTTCCTCACCTGCCTCCTTTATATGCTCCACATCCTTAAAATAATGCAGCAATGCTTTTCTTCTTGCAGGTCCTATTCCCTCAATGTCATCAAGCACGGAGCGGACCTGATTGATACTTCTTAAGCTCCTGTGATACTCTATCGCAAAACGGTGCGCCTCATCCTGTATTCTGGTAATCAGCTTGAATGCCTCGCTGTCACGGCTTATAGGTATCTCAATATTATTATAGTACAAGCCTCTGGTTCGGTGGTTATCGTCCTTAACCATACCGCACACCTTTATATCAAGTCCCAGCCTTTCAAGTACACCAAGGCATATATTTACCTGTCCGCGTCCACCGTCCATCATTATAAGATCCGGCATGGCATCGAAGCTTGAATCATTTTCATGTGTGAAACGTCTTGTGAGAACCTCCTCCATGCTTGCATAATCGTTAGGTCCCACAACCGTCTTTATCCTGAACTTGCGGTAATCGTTTCTCTTAGGACGCCCATCCTGATATACCACCATTGATCCGACTGACTGTGCTCCGCTGATATTGGATATATCATAAGCCTCCATGCGGTATGCACTATCTATTCCTAAAAGCTCCTCTATCTCCTTTACTGCTCCTGTTGTCCTTCTCTTCTCCCGCTGCAGCTTGTCAATATCCTGTGCAAGCACCATCTCTGCATTCTTCTGGGCAAGCTCCACAAGCTTCTCCTTCTGCCCCTTCTTAGGGGCGACAATGTCCACCTTCGAGCCTCTTTTGCCACTCAGCCACTCCTCAAGAAGCTTCATGTCCGGCAGTTCCTCCTGCACCATAATCTGTCTTGGCACAAATGGTATTCCCGCATAGAACTGCTTTATAAAGTCTGTTATGACCTCAGCCCTCGTGTCCGTCGCCGCAAGCTCCATATTGTACTTATCCCTTCCGATAAGCCTTCCCTCCCTGACAAAAAACGCCTGTACAACACAGGTATTTCCATCAATTGCCGCCGCGATAATGTCCTTATCAAGCATATCGCTGTTGGTTATCTTCTGCTTCTGAGCCACAGCCTGCACACTCGCTAAGAGGTCACGATATACCGCTGCCTCCTCAAATTCAAGATTCTCCGACGCTTTCTCCATCTTCTCTTTCAGGGAATTTATTACGCCTGTATAATTACCATTTAAAAATTCAAGTGTCTTATTGATGTTCTCCCTGTATTCCTCCTTGGAAATATATCCCTGACATGGCGCATCACACTGCTTGATATGATAATTGAGGCAGGGGCGCTCCTTACCTATATCTCTCGGCAGACACCTGCTGCAGGTTCTTATCTTGTACAGCTTGCGCAGAAGCTCAATAGTATCCTTAACCGAACCCGCACTCGTATAAGGTCCGAAATACTTAGCCTTGTCCTTTTTTAATTCACGCGAAAAGAGGACTCTCGGGAAGTCCTCATTAACTGTAACCTTTATATAAGGATATGTCTTGTCATCCTTGAGCATTGTATTGTACTTCGGCTTATGCTCCTTGATGAGATTATTTTCAAGAACAAGTGCCTCAAGCTCCGAATCGGTGATTATATATTCAAAATAGCTTACATGACTCACCATCTGCTTAATCTTCTCAGTATGATTCCTTGAAGACTGGAAATACTGCCTTACCCTGTTCTTAAGGCTTATCGCCTTGCCTACATATATGATGTTGTCATGGTCATCATGCATTATATAGACTCCCGGCTTCCCCGGAAGCTTCTTTAATTCTTCCTCAATTACGAACATTGCTGAATCACTCCCTATAGCTTGGTGTCAACCACAAGCCCTTTCACGTCCTGTGCCGTAAGCTGAAGCTGTGCGACCATAAGTCCCATCGACTTCTCAATTGTCTGTGACGCATTATCTGAGCTTATCTTTCCTACCTCATCCAGCATATCGTCAAGCTCATACATAAGCTCATCATCTCCATCGTCCTTGTGTGTCTCACCCTTTGATTTCTCGATGCGCTCTTCCATTTCCTGCTTTTCCTGCTTCTTTTCAAGTGCCTCTTCCTTCTTATTGTCCATATCTTCGTCTATCTTGTCAACAGCATCCTGCATAACATTAGATATTATTTCCTTTGAAGCGGCATCAACAATCTGCTCTCCCTGCTTCTTCGCATCGTACATCTCATGAGTCTTAAGACGTTCAATTCCCATGTTGCGGTTGAATGCATAATCTCCCGCAATGCTTATATTGTTGTCCCTTATCTTATCAGTATACACCTTCTCATCTGCATCTAACTGCAGCATTCTGCTGTGATAGTCCGAGAGTCCGTCAGCATAGAGTTCCTTATACCTTGCATATTCATTCTCCGTCAATACAGCTTGAGGATTGCCCATCGAGTCTCTTCCTTTTCTGAGAATTTCAAGCTCCTCTGCCTCCTGACTGCCCTCAGACACATTATATATCTCATTCGTGTTCTCTTTCTCCCTGCGGATATCCTTAATCATGCTTCTTGACTCCTGATTCTCCGCAAGCAGCGATTCAGCATGTGCACTGCTCTCAGCAATGGTGTCATCTATCTCCTTATCATGGTTGTAGGCATCAAGCATAAGCTCCATAGCCATGCTTCTTGCCTTCTTTCTCTTCTCCTCAACCAGGTCCTCGCCGAGATTAAGCTGACTTCCATTGATTGTAAGTCCGTTCCCTGATGAAGCCTCTTTTGCTGCTCCGTCCTGTGTACTACCCTTCCCAACAGTCTTATCAGCCGATGACTCTGTATTTCTCATATCCGTCATGCCGGTATTATTGTCAATTCTCATGAATTCATCCTCCATAGAACAAAATTTCCTATTACGCAAAAACGCCGATACAATCCGTTACAGATTATATCGGCTTCTTATATGGCTTAATTTATATTTCCGTCAGCTTTTTCCGTGTCTGCATCGTTGCTAATCACCTCAGCGATACTCTGCTCCGGCTGACCTGCTTCAGTTCCACTCTGTTCCGTGCTGTCCGGCTCTGCACCACTCTGCCCGGTCTCATCCGGCTTAATACCCTTCACCTCATTGAAAATCTCCATAAACTCTTTGCCTGTTATGGTCTCTTTTTCGATAAGGAAGTCTGCTACCTTATCCAGCACTTCTCTGTTCTGTGCAAGCATTTCCTTGACCCTGCCATAAGCATCCTTTAAGACAACCTTAACCTCGTCATCAACCTCTGCAGCCGTTCTGTCCGAGCAATTGAGGACTGTTCTTCCGTCAAGATACTGATTCTCGACAGTCTCAAGCCCCATGAGTCCAAACCGGTCTGACATACCATACAGTGTAATCATATTGCGGACAAGCTTCGTAGCCCTCTCAATATCATTAGACGCTCCTGTTGTCACTGAATTGAACACAATCTCCTCTGCCGCACGGCCTCCAAGAAGAGTGTACACTCTCGTCATCAGCTCTTCCTTGCTCATAAGGTACTTCTCTTCCTCAGGCACCTGCATGGTATATCCAAGAGACCCCATGGTTCTTGGGACAATGGTAATCTTCTGAACCGGCTCCGCATTCTTGCTGAGAGCCGTGACAAGTGCGTGACCTACCTCATGGTAAGACACAATCTTCTTCTCCTGAGGGCTTAACAATCTGTCCTTCTTCTCCTTACCTGCAATGACAACCTCCACAGATTCAAACAGATCCTTCTGGCTTACAACTCCCCTGCCATTCTTGACAGCGTTGATGGCAGCCTCGTTAATCATATTGGCAAGGTCTGAACCCACCGCACCAGCCGTAGCAAGAGCAATAGCCTCAAGATCAACCGTATCGTCCATAAGCACATCCTTGGAATGTACCTTAAGTATATTGACTCTTCCCTTTAAATCCGGTTTATCAACTATAATTCTCCGGTCGAAACGTCCCGGTCTTAAAAGTGCCTTATCAAGCACATCAGGTCTGTTGGTCGCAGCAAGGATAAATACACCCTTGGACGGGTCAAATCCATCCATCTCAGCAAGAAGCTGGTTGAGCGTCTGCTCTCTCTCATCATTGCCGCCGCCATACCTTGAATCACGGCTCTTACCGATGGCATCAATCTCATCGATGAATATGATACACGGAGCCGACTGCTGTGCCTGCTTGAACAGGTCACGCACTCTTGAGGCTCCCACACCGACAAACATTTCGACAAAGTCTGAACCTGAAAGTGAGAAGAAAGGAACTCCCGCTTCTCCCGCAACTGCCTTGGCAAGAAGTGTCTTACCTGTTCCCGGAGGTCCAACCAGGAGTGCACCCTTAGGAAGCTTTGCACCTATATGGGTGTACTTAGCCGGATTATGAAGGAAATCAACTATCTCGGTGAGCGACTCCTTCGCCTCATCCTGTCCCGCAACGTCCTTAAACGTGACTCCCGTCGCCTTTTCCATGCCGTACATCTTGGCATTTGACTTGCCAACGCCCATCATTCCGCCGCCACCGGACATCTTCCTGAATACGAAGCTGAAAATGAAATAGATGAGAACCCACGGAACAATATACACAAGAAGGAAATCAAGAATAGATGAGCTCTTGTCCTGTATCTTGACATTGTACTCTACATCGTTGTCCTTCATATACTGTATCACATCTTCATCATAAATATATCCTGTATAGTATGTGAGCTTCAGACCTTCTATAGGCTGTGTCTTCGGCGTAATCCTTATAACGTCCTGATCATATACCACCTTGGACACATTGCCGTTCTCAAGCATGCTGATGAAGTCTGTATAGCTTATCTCCTGACTTGTGCTGTTATTCAGGAAAGTATTCACACAGCTTATTGCCAATACCGTTATGACTCCTGCAATGAGAAGTATCAGCAGAGTCTGGTTAAACTTATTTCCCTTATTGCCATCCTTGTTATTCTGGCCCTGATTTTGATTTTTATTGTTCTTCTCGTCCACGAAAAACCCCCAAATTATGACATTCCTATTTGCCCGCTTCCATTAATAATAATGAAGAAGGCAATGCCTTTACATATAATACCATTATCTGCCGTGATAAATCAATACGATTATTGTGAAAAAAGTGTTAAATGAATTTCTTTAAATAAAAAAATAAAATATGAGATTGAATTTAATAATATTATTCTCTATAATGATTTTGATTATTAAAAAAAATAGAAATGAGGTTTCCAAATGAAAATTGCAGGCTTCGATAATGACGCTTATGTAAAAATGCAGTCCGAAAAAATCACGGAGAGAATTGCCAAGTTCGGCGGCAAGCTGTATCTCGAATTCGGCGGCAAGCTCTTTGATGACTTCCATGCCTCCCGCGTACTTCCGGGTTTCAAGCCGGACAGTAAGATTGTAATGCTCTCCAAGCTTAAAGATAAGGCCGAGATTGTCATAGCAATCAATTCCAGTGATATTGAAAAAAATAAGGTCCGCGCGGATCTCGGAATCACCTATGACATGGACGTTCTTCGTCTTATCGATGCTTTTCATGAATATGGTCTGTATGTAGGAAGCGTTGTCCTTACACGTTTCTGCAATCAGCCTAGCGTAATTGCATACCAGAAGAAGCTTGAGTCACTCGGTATCAAGGTATACCGCCACTACCCGATTGAGGGCTATCCTTCCAATATTCCATATATTGTAAGTGATGAAGGCTACGGTAAGAACGATTATATTGAGACAAGCCGTTCACTCATCGTTGTGACGGCACCGGGACCGGGAAGCGGCAAGATGGCAACCTGTCTTTCCCAGCTCTACCATGACAACAAGAGAGGTATCTCCTCCGGCTATGCCAAGTTCGAGACATTCCCTATCTGGAATCTCCCTCTCGACCACCCGGTCAACTTAGCTTATGAGGCGGCTACCGCAGACTTAAATGACGTCAACATGATTGACTCCTTCCACCTTGCGGCATACGGTGAGACAACTGTCAACTACAACCGCGATATTGAGATATTCCCTGTGCTCAACACCATGTTCGAGCGCATATTAGGCTCATCCCCATATAAATCACCTACAGATATGGGTGTCAATATGGCAGGTTTCTGTATCGTGGATGACGAAGCCGTGCGTGCCGCTGCCAATGAGGAAATCCTTCGCCGTTACCACAACCTTCTGTGCCAGAAGCGTCAGGGAACCATAGGAAATGAACCTATATATAAGCTTGAGCTGCTTATGTCAAAGGCAGGAATCAAGCCTTCGGACCGCCCGCTTGTTCCTGCAGCACTTGAGGTTGCTGAGCGCACAGGCAATCCTGCCGCTTCAATCGCACTCTCCGATGGGACAGTCATAACAGGTAAGACAGGCTCCCTTCTTGGTGCATCAGCGGCAATGCTCTTGAATGCACTTAAAAGACTTGCGGGAATACCTGATGAGATAGACCTCATTTCCCCTAAGGTTATAGAGCCTATACAGAAGCTGAAGGTTGACCATCTCGGCAACCATAACCCACGCCTCCACACAGATGAAATTCTCATTGCCCTCTCAATCTGTGCAGCCGAGGATGACAATGCAAGACGCGCTTTTGACAGGCTGTCTGAGCTTGAGGGCTGTGACGTCCATTCAACCGTTATCCTGTCCTCCGTTGACCGCGACATATTCAGGAAGCTCGGAGTTAATTTAACCTGTGAACCTGAATATCAGACCAACAAGCTGTACCATAGATAATTGAATGAATTAACCTGTCATATATTTTAATGTTAACGAATTTTAACATTTAAGCTATGTGGCAGGTTATTTTAATTTTCAGGCTGTCATATCAAGCTGCTTCATGGTTCTACTATTGCAGTTTCAATCCTTGACCTCAACATCATGGCTCCGCTTCTATCATTATAGTTTTCTTTATCTTAATTATCTTACGTTTTCATATAAAAGAAACGAATATTCTTAAGTCAAAAGCGGCAAAATGATAATTCCATTAAAGCCGATTTTGTAGTAGAATGTAGAATATTGTTTTTAAAATCAAATTGAAATATTATGGAGGTTCGTCATGGTAAAGTACGTTTTTGTAACAGGCGGTGTAGTATCCGGTCTTGGCAAGGGAATCACCGCAGCATCACTTGGCCGTCTTTTGAAAGCCAGAGGATATTCGGTAACAATGCAGAAGTTTGACCCCTATATCAACATTGACCCGGGTACAATGAATCCTATTCAGCACGGAGAGGTATTTGTTACGGACGATGGAGCCGAAACGGATCTTGACCTCGGACATTATGAGCGTTTTATCGATGAAAGTCTCGGAAAGAATTCCAATGTCACCTCCGGTAAAGTATACTGGTCTGTTCTCTCAAAGGAGCGCCGCGGCGATTTCGGCGGAGGTACCGTTCAGGTTATCCCACATATTACCAACGAGATTAAGAGCAGACTTTTCCGTGACTACTCAAGCGACGATACAAAAATCGCCATCGTGGAAATAGGTGGTACCGTCGGCGATATAGAGAGCCAGCCTTTCCTTGAAGCACTCCGCCAGTTCCAGCATGAGGTCGGAAAGGAAAATGCTATATTCCTTCATGTCACATTGATTCCTTACCTCAAGTCCTCAGGTGAAATGAAGACCAAGCCTACACAGGCAAGTGTCAAGGAGCTTCAGGGAATGGGTATCCAGCCTGATATCATCGTATGCCGTTCGGAGTACCCGCTTGACAATGGAATCAAGGATAAGATTGCTCTTTTCTGTAATGTTCCAAGCTCACATGTTCTTCAGAACCTTGATGTTGAATATCTGTATGAGGCACCTCTTGCAATGGAGGAGGAGCATTTGGCACAGGTTGCCTGCGAATGTCTCGGGCTTCCATGCCCTGAGCCGAACCTTTCCGACTGGAAAGCTATGTGCACGGCACTCAAGCACCCGAAGGGTGAGGTATCTGTAGCACTCGTCGGAAAATACACACAGCTCCACGATGCATATATAAGCGTTGTAGAGTCCTTAAAACATGGCGGAATAGCTAACGGTGTATCCGTAAACATAAAGTGGGTTGATTCCGAGAAGGTAACTGCCGAGAATGTCGAGGAATTTCTTGGCGATGTATCAGGAATCATCGTTCCTGGCGGCTTCGGTGACAGAGGTATAGAGGGAATGATTCAGTCCATCCGCTACGCAAGGGAGAAAAAGGTTCCTTTCCTAGGTCTGTGCCTTGGAATGCAGCTTACAATTGTAGAATTTACAAGGGATGTTGTCGGTTACAATGACGCACACAGCGTTGAATTTCTTCCGGGGACAACCCATCCTGTAATACATCTCATGCCGGATCAGGAGGGAATAGACGATATAGGAGGTACCTTGAGACTCGGCTCCTACCCATGTATCCTCGATGAGTCCTCCAAGGCTTATGCACTGTACGGAAGCAGGGAAATACATGAGAGACATCGCCACAGATATGAAGTAAACAACGATTTCAGAAATGTGCTCACCGAAAACGGCATGCTGTTATCCGGTATATCACCTGATGGACGAATTGTTGAGATGGTAGAGCTAAAGGAGCATCCTTGGTTCATCGGAACACAGGCGCATCCTGAGTTCAAGTCACGTCCTAACAGACCACATCCGTTGTTCCGCGGATTCATAGAGGCGGCGCTCAAGGAGCAGAACAGCAGGAATTAAGCATTTTACTATACGGATTCGGGTTACAAAACATGCCCAGCTAATCTGTGAGTGTATAACGTATTATATTTATGCATATCAGCTCCATTGTCCGAAGCAAGATGTTCTAAGAACTCTGATAAAGATATTCTATGCGTCCGCCACCGCGAACTCAAACACTGCCTTCACATTCCCGGCTGTGTCCTTAAATGCCATGGTATTCACTACCATGCCGCCTGTTTCATCACCGCAATCGATGACATCCGTCTTCAGCACCGGGCAGATAACGCTCTGCGCCTTTACCTGCTCCTTGAATTCTGCACGGAGACGCACACAGCTTCCGTTATCGGCACCCGCAAGGCGCATTGCCAGCTCCGTAAGCCTCACATTGTTAGCATGTCCATTGGTATCTAATATATATCCCTCAGCGACACAGTCACCAAGCCTTTTTCCATCCACGGGAACTCTTATCCTGCGCGACACCGGTACAGCTCTATCTTCTGTTCTGCAATTTTCAACGATTCTGCCGCCGAAATCCTCCGGCAGCCAGCCTGCCGCCGTGTCCTCATCCGGCTCAGCCGGCTCCTGCCTGTCAACATTCACGTACACCCACATGGTGTCCCCGACTGCAAGACAACCTCCCCCCCTGTCATACATAGCAATACTTTTATGCGCAAGTGAGGCGCGCATGTCATATATGCAGGTTCTAAGTGTAATCTCCTCACCTGCCCGCGGCATTCTAAAGGCCTCTATCTGCCATGACAGCAGATACCATGTACAGCGCGTTCTTCCGGTATATTCAAGCCCGAAGCCCCTTTCAAGTGCATGTGCATAGCCCACGTCCTGAAAAAGCCTTAAAAGACCATTCATTGACATTACGCCGTTTCTGTCCGTCTCACTGAACCTGACCTTGCATGACATCTCATACATCAGACATTGCCCCTTTCATTCTCCCAGAACTTTTTCAAAAGAAGCTTGAATCTGCGCTCATTAAATGGTGCCTCGCGCAGCTTGAGAATCGTCTCCTCAGTCAATGTCCCCGTTATAGCAAACTCTTTTCCGGCATCCATATATTTCTCAAGATATACTTCCATCCTATCATAAAGCTCCGGCACTGAGAGCGTCTTTCCCTGCGGACATAAAAGTGCATAATAATTGCCCGGACCACAGATACAATCATACTCCCTAAGAAGCGGGTCATATATAAGGTCGGTCTGCGCGTATCCGCATGTGGATACTATTATGAACTTCTTACCGCTCATATCCCCGCGTATACCATGGAACGGCTGTCCGACAACCGGTGACTGCCCCTCATAGGTGCACATCATCGACAACATTCTGTCCGTGAACACCTTCATTATTCCCGGCATTCCGAAAAAATACAGAGGATAGCTCTCTATAATGACGTCCGCTGCAAGAATCTTCTCCTTGAGCATCGGAATATCATCATTTTTGATAACACACTCTCCCTCTGTGCGCCCCCAACAGCTTAAGCAGCCAAGACAAGGCGTAATTCTGCAGTCACTTATGTTTATCTCCTCAACCTCACAGTCGCCTGCCGCCCTCAGACCGTCCACGAACTTATGAGCCACCCTTATAGTACAGCTTTTTTCCTTTCGCGGGCTGCCATTTAAAAGAAGTACTCTCATAAAACTTTCCTTTCTCACCGCTTTATAATAAAGCCGATTGCAAATCCCAAGCTATAGCAGGAAATTTCACAATCAGCTAACTACCTTATACTATGTCTTCATATTTTCCAATCCGGCGGTATCTTCCGTAGCGCTCAAGCACAAGCTGCTGCCCCGGGACATTCATAAGCTCTGAAAGCTTCTCCCTGAGTGACAGCTTAAGCTCGTTCATAAAAGGCTCCAGTGCACATTCAGGCTCCCCGAAATTTTCAGGCTCCGGAATAACCTTTTCAATAATTTCCAGCTTTAAAAGGTCATCTGCAAACATCTTAAGGTGGTCTGCCGCCTCAGCAACCCTCGAAGAATCCTTAAAGAGAATACTTGCACATGCCTCAGGTGAGACAACGCTGTAGTAAGCATTCTCAAGCATCCACACCTCGTCCGCTATCGCAAGCGCAAGAGCTCCGCCGCTTCCTCCTTCACCCGCCATAATAGATATAACAGGTGTTTTTAAGGTAATAAGCTCATAGAGATTATCGGCAATCGCCTGGCCTGCACCTCTTTTTTCTGCCCCCTGACCGCAGCTTGCACCTTGGGTATCAACAAAGCATATAACAGGACGGTGGAACTTCTCCGCCTCCTTCATAAGTCTCTGTGCCTTTCTGTAGCCCTCCGGAAGCACACAGCCAAAATTCCTGTACACTCTCTCATCAAGGCTGTGTCCCTTCTCTATGCCTATAACTGTCACAGGCATATCATCAAGCCACGCAACTCCTCCGACAATGGCATGGTCATCACCGAAGGTTCTGTCACCATGCAGCTCCATAAATCCACTGAATATTGAACTGATATAGTCATTCGCTGTAGGCCGGCCTGCCTTTCTGGCACACCGTATCTTTTCGTATGCGTCCATCTTAGTATTTCCTCTTTTCTGCGCCGGTCTGTGCGCCCTAATTATGTATCATTTCCATAAGCTTCTGAACTGCGCCACCGTTTATTGCCGGTCTGTGTACAAGCTCCCTGAGCTTAAGGTGCTGTTCGTGTGACCTCACATGAAGCATATCATCACCTGAGGCTGGCTTATGAAGCTTAAGCATTGATGCTATGTAGCTTCTCTGGTCATTTCTTCTGACTATAGCATCAAGGAAGCCATTCTCAAGCTGGAACTCAGCACTCTGGAAGCCCTCCGGAAGCTTCTCTCCTGTAACCTGCTCAATGACACGTTTTCCCGCAAAGCCCACAAGCGCACCCGGTTCGCCGATAATAACATCACCAAGCATCGCGAAGCTCGCTGTCACGCCGCCTGTTGTAGGATCTGTCACACATACCATGTAAAAAAGCCCCTCATCGCTGTGAAGCTTCACCGCGCCGGACACCTTTGCCATCTGCATAAGAGATAACATTCCCTCCTGCATTCTGGCTCCGCCGGAAGCCGCATAACCGATAACAGGAAGTCTGTGCTCAATGGCATATTCAAACAGAGCCGCAATCTTGTCACCAACAATCGTACCCATGGAACCCATCATAAACTTCGGCTCCATCACATATATGCAGCACTCATTTCCTTCAACCGTGGCGGTTCCGCAGATAACGCCCTCATTCTCATGGCTTGTCGCTCTCGCCCGGCTGCTCTTCTCCTCATAATCAGGAAATCCAATCGGATTTCCTGTAGTTGCCTCATTCCACAGCTCCTTAAAGCTTCCGTCATCGGTAAGAAGCTCTATACGCGCCCGCGCCGGTATCTTGTTGTACTTACCGCACTTCGGACATACAAAATAATTCTTTGCAAGAGCACCCTGTGTAATCGGCTCCTTACACTTCTCACACGCTGTCTCCTTTGTGGAAGCAAGATATTCTTCTATAACCAAACCGGTATCCCCTTTCATGGTCATTTTTATATATTCTTTACTGTCTCCTCAAGTGTCGCCATATCACACACATTGAATACCCTGACATCTGTGAGTGTTCTCTTCACAAGTCCGGAGAGTGTTGTTCCCGCTCCTACCTCAATGAAGGTGTCGACACCGTCAGCCGCCATATTGCGTATTGTGTTTTCCCAGCGCACACTGTTTGACGCCTGCTTTGAGACTGTCTCAATAATCTGCTCCTTCTGTGAAGGATACACCTCGCCTGTGAGGTTTGAGTACAGTGTAATCTCCGGCGCATTGACCTGCATCGTCTCAAGCTTAGCTGCAAGTGCCTGTGTTGTCTCAGCCATAAAAGGTGTGTGGAAGGCTCCGCTCACTGCAAGCTTCACCGCTCTTCCTCCTGCTGCCTTGACAGCGTCCACAAATGCGTCAAGCTCCTCAACCGCTCCTGCACAGGAAAGCTGTCCCGGACAGTTATAGTTGACCGGATATACATTCTTAAAGCCCGCACATACCTCCTCAACCTTCGCATTGTCAAGCTTAAGCGCAGCAACCATTGAGCCGGGGTGCTTAGCAGCACACTCTGACATCTTCTGGCCTCTCAATGTTACAAGCCTGAATGCGTCATCGTCCGATAACACACCTGCAAATGCAAGTGCTGGAAGCTCCCCAAGAGAAAAGCCTGCTGCCACATCTGCCTTAATACCTGCTGCCTCTAATGCTCTCGCACATGCGAGGTCTGTAAGGAAAAGACACGGCTGTGTGTTCTCCGTCTGTGTTAGCGCCTCGCCCGGTCCTTCAAAGCACATTGCCTCACTGCCCGGTCTTATAGCCTCACCCATATCAAATACTGCCTTTGCGGCAGCGTTGTTGTCATATAAATCCTTGCCCATGCCGACTGACTGGGCACCCTGTCCTGCAAACAAAAATGCGATTTTACCCATACTGCATCCTCCTTTTTCCGTTTAGGGACGGTGTCAAAACATGTTAAGCAACTCTGTGAGTTTATAACTTGTTTCCTTTATGCATATCGACTCCGTTGTCCGAAGCAAGTTGTTCTAAGAACAACTAAGCTTCTCACAAAAGTCGCGCTATGCATAAAGGAAACAAGTTATAAACCATTCAGTTTTAGAACATGTTTTGACACCTTGTTTTCTCTAATCCCAGACAAATAAAACATCTTTTATAATTAAGTATCGCAGAATATAGTCATTTGCTATATAAGTGTATTATTTGTATACATTTTCTTTAGGCACTGCGGTAAATACCATGGAGCCCTTGGCACGAACTTCGCCATCAACTAATACCTTCGCATCAAAATACGCCAGCGTGCCTCCGCTCTTAGTCTTGGTGACCGTGATATCAAGCACATCGCCCGGAATGACAGGCTTCACGAACTTGAAGTTGTCCACCTTTAAAAGTACATATAACAAATCGTCATTCACACCGTCATCCTCGATGACAAGGGAGCAGAGCTGCGCGCAGCTCTCTATGATGAGCACGCCCGGCATAATCGGAGCGTCCGGGAAATGTCCCATAAAGTATGGCTCGTTTATGCACACGTTCTTGGTTCCTCTTGCGGATTCACCCGGTGTAAGCTCAAGAACCTTCTCTATCATCTGGAACGGCGGTCTCTGGCGGAGACGCTTGTTGACTTCCATTATGTTCATCATAAGCTTAGTCCTCCGTCTAACACGATTGCCTGTCCTGTTATATAGCTTGCGTCATCGCTGCAAAGGAAGGACACAAGTCCTGCCACCTCATCGACATCGGCAAAGCGTCCAAGAGGGACTTCCTTTAAATATTCCTTCTTTTTGTCCTCAGGGAGCTGGTCTACCATCTCTGTCTGTACAAAGCCCGGGCATACTGCGTTTACACGGATTTTCTTTCTGGCAAGCTCCTTAGCCATCGTCTGTGTCATGGAGTTGACAGCGCCCTTTGTCGCACTGTACACGGACTGGCCTGCAAGCGCCATCTTAGAGCTTACAGATGACATATTTACGATAACTCCCGACTTCTGGCTGAACATCTTGAGTGCCGCCTGCTGTGCACAGTAGAAATATCCCTTTATGTTGAGGTCGAGACACTTGTCAAGATTCTCCTGTGTAAGCATCAAAAGATACTCGTCCCTCACAATTCCGGCATTGTTTACCAGAATATCTACACGTCCGTAGGTATCCGAAACGAACTTGAACATATCCTTTACCTGATTAAGGTCTGACACATCAGCCTTGTATGCCACTGCGTCACCACCCGCTGCCTTAATCTCCTCGACAGTCTTAGCTGCCTCCGCGTCGGAATGGCTGTAGTTTACAACCACTGTCATTCCGTCCTTCGCAAGGCGAAGAGCACACGCACGTCCGATTCCCTTGGAAGCTCCCGTAACAACCGCTATCTTTCCCATCTATCGCACCTCTTTCTTTATCACATACAATTTTTACCGCAAATATATATTATGATATCCACGGATTGCTTCGCCGTAAAACAGCTCATGATATCATATTACTTCTTTATTATCACTGCACAGTATGAACCGCCGAGACCATAAGATGTGACGAGCACATTCTTTAATGTCTTGGTGTCAACTGTTGTCTTAGTCATCTTTTCTCCATCAAGCTTGTAGGCTCTTCCTGCAACCTCGTACTTGCCGGAGAGAAGAAGTGCCGCGTGACCTGCTGAAAGTGCTGCTGAAGCTGCACGTCCCTCGCCTGTTGTATCCTTAACTGTAAATACAGGAAGCTCACCAAGCTTATCGCCAAAAAGCTTCTTGTATGCGTCAAGCTCAAGGTTATCCGTATCCGCATCACCGTTTCCGAAGCCGACAATCGCATCTATCTCATCAAGCTTCATGCCTGCATCCTCTGCTGCAAGCTTCACTGCCTCGACAAGTGCTGCCCCGGAGCCGTCAAGCTTACCGAATGCGACTGCCTCATGTGACATGCCGTAGCCTGCAACCTCGGCATACGGCTTAACGTCTCTCTCCTTAACGCTGCTCTCAGTCTCAAGAACAAGTGTTGTACTTCCATCGCCAAGAACATAGCCTGTCATGCCTGAGTATGCTCCATCAACCTCCGCTGCAACCTTGCCAAGCTTGCCGTAAAGTTCTGTCATGGTATCGCAGTTCTCATCTGTTCCTGTAGCAAGCATAACCTTGTTCTTGCCCTGTCTTAATACCTCAACGCCGTAGGCGATGCTTGAAAGACCGGACTGCGCGCCGTTGGTAACAGTCACATTGTAGCCCTTTATGCCTGAGCATATTGAAAGGTATCCGCCTGCCGCATTGTAAACCGTATTAGGGAACTTGAATGCGCTTCCGGCAATATTGCCTCCCTCAATCAGATCCTTCTGGAAGTGGCATATAGTTGCAAGAGGGCCTGCAGCTGTTCCTACTGCAATACCGATATCCTTCGCATTGTCATCATTTATTGTAAGTCCTGCATTCTGTATAGCATTCATGCCTGATACAGCCTGTAACTGGCTGAACTTATCAAGCTTTCTGTAGAATGCCATCTTAAGTCCGCAGGCTGCATAATCTGCACTTCCTACAGCAGAGGCAACCGAGGTACTCTCCGGCTTTACATCCGCATTGAACTTCTCAACATAGTTCTCAACACCGTTTCCGCAAGGAGCTACCACACCAAGTCCTGTTATGTATACCTTCTCCTTCTTTGGAAGCTCTATATTTCCGGCATTCTTGCTGAAAATAATACTTGCATTGTTTCCGCCGAATGCGAAAGAGTTGCTCATAACCGTGTCAAGCTTCTTCTCCTTAGGTTCGTTAGGTCTGAAGTCAATCTTTCCGGCTTTTTCTTTAAGGTTCTCTATATCCTCATCTGAGTACCCGACCGTAGGCGGAACCATGTTCTCTGTGAGCGCCTTTATTGAAAATACAGCCTCGATTGAACCTGCTGCACCGAGGCAGTGGCCAACCATGGCCTTGGTTGAGCTTACACTCAGATTATCGTTCTTTTCATCAAAAATTGTGTGGAGTGAGAGGAACTCTGCCATATCGTTCTTGGCAGTTCCTGTTCCGTGTGCATTGATGTAGCCTATTTCGCTCTCGTCAACACCTGAAGCCTTCATGCCCCAGCGGATAGCATTCATCTGTCCTTCGCCGTCCTCTCTTGGAGCCGTGATGTGGTGTGCGTCGGAGCTTACGCCTGAGCCGAGAACCTCACAGTAAATCTTCGCTCCTCTTGCCACAGCGTGCTCATAGGACTCAACGATGAGCACACCTGAGCCCTCACCAAGTGTGATACCATCACAGTGGTTGAACGGTGAGCAGCCGTTCTCAGCAAGTGCGTGAAGTGATAAGAAGCCTGCATAAGGAACGGAAGCAAATGCATCTGCACCGCCTGCTATAGCTACATCACACTTTCCCGCTCTGATTAAATCACAGGCATAGGCGATGCTTATTGTACCTGCTGCACATGCATTTGCAATATTTGTGACAATTCCGTCTGCTCCGTATATATAAGCCACTTCATTTGCTATGGCTGAAATAGGCATCTTCGTAACATCCTCAGCCTTCTCACCATTTCTGTAGTATGCCTCAACGCTGTTCACACCACCTACGCAGCTACCCATAATTACGCTGACACGCTTCTTCTCATCCTCAGGTATTGTGTAAGCAGCATCTGCCAGAGCCTCCTTAGCAGCCTTAACGCAGAGCTTTGAAACTCTGTCCATCTCATCTGCATGAGGGCACTCGTCCAATGTATTGTCATGAACCTCAGCCGCAAGTGTTGCATAGCAGCCCTCGGTATCAACTGTTTTCGTATTCTTAATTCCCGATACTCCCTTAAGGGCATTGTTCCAGGTCTCATCAACACTGTTTCCTATAGCGCAGACCATTCCAAGACCTGTGATAACACAACGATTTCTGTTCTCTGTCATATCCATACCTCCACTATAATCAAAAGAATCCTTGCCGGAGGACCCTTTATGTGACATAAACACATATATTAAAAAATTTCCTGCCAGACAAAAACTGTCCATCAGACAGCCATATAGCTGCCTGACAGACATTCCTTTGCTTCTTACTTATGCTCTGCTACATACTTTGCAAGGCTTGCTACATTGTAGAATGGCTCCTTGCCTACACCTGTCATTGATACACCGAACTCCTTGTCGATAGCTGCTATCATCTCAAGTGAGTCGATTGAATCAAGACCGATTCCGTCTCCGAAAAGAGGTACATCATCTGTTAAAACCTCTGCCTCAATACCAAGACTGTCAATAAGAAGCTCCTTAATTTTTTCTCTGATTTCCTGCTCGTTCATGGTTATTCTCCTTTTCTTCTATTAGAAATATTATTTTAATGCCAGTCCCGGAGGTTTTCCGAAACGGCAATGCATGCATGCAAAAACTGTGGCAGATACTATGCCTGTGCTTCATCTGTTTTATCAGATTTATGAAGCATATCCTCAAGCTGCCGCTGACAGCTTGCTGCACCCTCGCGAAGTATCACCGAAGGTCTTCCTTTTGCATGTACATCAAAAGTATTTACTGAACCCACCACAACACTCTGGCGGTGAAACTTCCTATAGCCGCCGGATATTGCAAGTGGAATTACAGGCGCATCCGTAAGTCGTGCCAGCATCAGAAAGCCCGGCTGGAACTCAGACAGCTTTCCGTCCTTGGAGAGCTTACCCTCCGGAAAAATCAGCACCGACTCGCCTCTTTTTATTGCCTCCACCGCTCTGTCCATCCAGGAATTATCCATCTCCTTGAGATTAATCGGAATGTACCTTAGATGTGTAAAAAACGTGTGGAGCATCTTCTTATCATACCACTTGGTCGTGACAAGCACATTTATCCTGCTCCTCCAGAATACCTGTGGAATAAATGAACCGTCATTGTGACTCGTGTGGTTCGCTATCAGGATACAAGGCTCTCTGAGCTTCTGCTTAACCGCCTTATCCTCGTATGTAATCTTCGGCAGATAGAGCACATGTGTTATCCCTGTCCATACAAAGAATGCCGCATGTATTACCGCTCCAAGACATCTGTCGCCAACCTTTGCTAAAAAATTTTTCATGATTTGATAAATTCCTGTAGCCTGTCCATATTCTTTTCCATAAGCTCATAGCCATGCTTATAGAAATCGTTAATCTTCTCAACATCATTTTCAAAATGGCCAATGCTGCCAATCTCCGGACGGATTATAATTGCCTTTCCATCCTGCTCTAGCTCCTCAAGGCGGCGCATCTGCCTGTCATAATTGTATCGGCGCTCCACCATAGCCTCAGCCACCTTCGGATACGTGGAATGATAGCATACATTGAGAAGAAGCTTCATCTTTGAATAATCAGTAGGAGCTTCCCCCGCCTTTCTTGTCTGGACAACAACCACCTTGTCACAGCCTCGCTCAAATGCACGCGCATAAGGAATCGAATCCACAATGCTTCCGTCGAGATATGCCTTGCCGCCAATCTTGACCGGCGCACACATAAGCGGCACGGAACATGATGCCTTACATATCTGTAAAATGCTCTCCGAAGTTCCGTCATCTGTGAGATACTCTGCCTTGCCCGTCTCACAGTTCACCGCAACAAATTCTCTCTCCACCTTGGAAGCAAAAAAGCTGTCAAAATTGAGCGGTTCCTTGTCATAAGCAAGCATCTGGTCAAGGTCAAGAACCTTCCCATTATTCCTGAGTGTTCCAAGCCCATAGTATGCGTCCGCATTCTCATGTGTTATGACCTTCTTAGTCCTGCCCTCCTGTCCTGCAATGAAATTAACTGCATTGCCGGAACCGGCAGACACCCCTATAACATAAGGAAATGAAATATGATGCTCCAATAATGAGTCGAGGACACCGGCGGTAAATATTCCTCTGAAAGAACCGCCCTCTAAAACAAGTCCTATCCTGCTCACATCGTCACCCCCATAGCATTAGGTATTCTCACGAATACCCATTGATTATATACTTCGTACTTTAACGGACATCTGTTGCTTTTTCCCAAAATACGAGTATAATTATACTCAAATCACCCAAAATGGTCAATGGACACAATCCTACACATCTGTTACTTAAGTGTATAAGCAAGCTGCTATTCCCGACCCACGCACTTCATATAGGCATGCAGACAGACATACATAATAAACCAAGGGAGCTATCATGAACGAACAGGACGTAAGAGTCATCAAATCAAAAAAGGCTATCCGCGATGCACTTTTCAGCATACTTGCGTCGAAGCCTATAAACAAAATAACCATAAAGGAAATCTCCGAGACTGCCGGAATCAACAGAAAGACCTTCTACACTCATTACGATAGTATAGAGGATATCATCACAGAGATGGAAAATGAACTTGTCGTGAGCATAGATTCCTATTTAAAAAACTGTATTATTGCAGAATACGGACTCAATCCTTACTATTTTATACAGTTCATAAATGCAATCTATTCAAGCAACCCTGAGTTCTGTGAAAGTCTTGTGTCCGTGCACAACTATCATTTCCTAGCCGAAAAGATTAAGAAGGTATTCAAAAAACAGCTTATAAACAGCATAGACATCCCGGACAAAGATAAACAAATTCTGGATTTTAAAATTGAATTCTACCTTAGCGGCGTAAGTTCAGTGTACATAGAATGGATAAAACAGGGGAAGCCATGTCCGTTTGAGGAATTGTCTGTAATTATCAATGATCTGGTGATGGAACAGTTGACACTGTAAAAAAGCAACCACAGCAGAATCAAGTTATTGAATCTGCTACGGTTGTAAGACATAGCTATTATTCCATTAATATCAGTATACTAAGAAATCCCCATGTCACTGCTTTTTCAGTGACCCAAATAGTAATGAAAAACGTGCTTTTTACGATTTCACACTATACTCTTATAATAAACCATCCAGATGAAGCTTTCACTTCATGTGCTGCCACCAGCCTGTGCAAAAATATTGTTACCGCGGTACACCACACGCAACATCCACATGCCAGCCTATCACTCAGCTAAAATCATGCCCATTTAGCAATCTCTCTGCCTTGTTATAATCATCTGACGATATTCCAAGCGCATCACACGCTTCCTCCAGTGTCACTTTCCTCCGAGACATGAAATTATTCACCAGCTTGCATAGATTTTCGGCTGTCCCGCGCTCCATTCCACGCTCCATTCCCTGTGCCATTCCGCGCTCTATTCCCTGTGCCATTCCACGCTCTATTCCCTGCCTGATTCCATGCTC
>DNFT01000014.1 GCA_003486385.1 Eubacterium sp.
TGTTCTTAGAACTCTGTTCACATACTAGCCTGAACCGGCACGGATGCCGGTTCAGAAGCAATGCATACAAGGATGTATGCCTGCTTCGGTGGCGGACGTTTAGAAAGCCTATTTCAGAGTTCTTAGAACATCTTGCTTCGGACAATGGAGCTGATATGTATAAATATAATACGTTATACACTTGTCATTAAATTGGCATGTTTTGCCCCTAACATCATTAGAACATCCATATACAAACTTCGGGTGGCAAAACACGCTCTATAAACTTAGTTACGCGAACGCCTTTTCCAAATCCGCAATAAGATCCTCAATATCCTCAATTCCAACCGACAGTCTGAGCAGGCTCTCCGTAATTCCATTTCTCTCCTTTACCTCCGCCGGAACATCCGGATGTGTCTGCAGTGTCGGATATGTCAGAAGTGTCTCCACACCTCCAAGGCTCTCGGCAAAGCTTATCAGCTTCACGCTGTTCAGAACCTTCACCGCACTCTCCTTCGACTCCATCTCGAAGGAAATCATGCTTCCGAAGCCCCTTGCCTGCTTCTTCATAATATTATGTCCTGGATGATTTTCAAAGCCCGGATAGTACACCCTCTTGACCTTCGGATTAGCCTTAAGCCACTCTGCCAGCTTAGCCGCATTGGCCTGCTGCCTCTCCATGCGGATTCCAAGTGTCTTTATTCCCCTGAGGACAAGCCAGCTGTCAAACGGCGAAAGATTCGCACCTGTTGTCTTAGAGACGTACAGTATCCTCTCAGCCAGAGCCTCATCCTTCACAACAACGAAGCCTGAGAGGGTATCATTGTGACCACACAAAAACTTGGTTCCGCTGTGAACCACAATGTCTGCTCCGAGCTCAAGCGGATTCTGAAGATAGGGTGACAAAAATGTATTGTCCACGATGAGAAGTATGCCATATTTTTGGGTAATCTCTGCAACCTTGGCAATGTCTGTCACATTCATCATAGGGTTAGTCGGTGTCTCAATATACACTGCCTTGGTCTCCGGGCGGATATACTTTTCAACATCCTCCTTGCTTGTATCCACATACTCGACCTCATAGCCGTTTTTCTTGGAAATATTGTCGAAAAGTCTGACGCTTCCGCCGTACAGGTCATCACCTGCTATTACATGTGAACCCTGTGAAAATATCTCCATCGCAACTGTTATCGCTGCCATTCCTGATGAAAATGCGTAAGCATATGTCCCCTTTTCAAGTGATGCCACCACGCTCTCAAGCTGGTTTCTTGTCGGATTGGAAAGTCTGCTGTAATCATAGCCGGAGCTTACGCCAACCTGTGGATGCTGGAATGTCGCTGTCTGGTAAATCGGATAGCTGAGTGCTCCGTAGTGCTTCTCGTCCCCCTGTTCTCTTTCCTCTCCGTATATACATCGTGTATTTATTCCGTAACTCATAGTCATTTCTCCTTCCGAAATTTCTGTTTTTACAGCGGATTCCTACAGCCACCAATTACTTAATCCGGCTTTTTATTCGCCCTTAATTCTGTCAAATCAATCTCCTGTTTCCGACACGTCCTTTGTTGTATGCCTTTCTATGTCTAAAAGTATACCAAACCTATAGGAAAAGTGTTAATACAGCATTTTTATAATTTGATATAGATTACACCTATAACTGTTTTTTTGCTATTATTCTCAGCCTATTTCTGTTAAAAATCAAAAGCTTCAGTAAAGCGGACATTCGCAATCCGCTTTCGCTGCTTGCTCATGAACGCAGTCGCTTTGCGAACTGTCAGTGGGAGCTTTTAACTCCCACTGACATAAGCATCCCCCTTACCCCCGCTTAGTGCTCTACACACTTGAAGCGGGGGATTGCTTATTCTGCGTTCAAACTGTCCGCGTGGGTATTTCAACAGCTTTTTCTCCAAATATACCCATTTATTGTGTTTTTCTGCTGTTTTCTGAGCCATTTTGGGTATAATACTCTTTTGACAACAAAAAATACCCTCGAAATGCCTGAAAAACAACATTTCAAGGGTATTTTTTTCATCATTTGTAATATTATACCCAATCAGGTATCAGTGGAGAGCAAAATAACTTTTCACCACAACATCGTGATATTTATCCATAGTCCCTATTTCTGTGTGTCAAAATGTGGCTCTCCGCCAATCTTTGTACTAATCATTGATTCCATGAAATCAATATACTCCTGCTTTGTGAAAACAGGCTTATAGTCATCGACAAGTCTCCTCGCCGCCTCAGCGCCGCCCTTTAAGAATCTGTAGGCTGTGAGCGCGAATATCTTGGCAGTCACTATGTAGGCAAGTTCCTCGTCATTGATGTCAAAATCAACGCTGTGAAGTCCGCTTCCGGCCGCTCCACCTGTATTAAACGTAAAAACCGGCTGAATATGCTGTACATCACCGACATCTGTTGAACCTCCGCTTGGCTTATTAGTCCCATCAAAAACATTTACATTGTACTTATCACCTGCCGCAAGACGTGCCGCCTCGACAAGCTCATCCGGAGCATCAACCGGAATTGTCGGAAGATATCCTGGCATTGTCTCTATCTCAACCTGTGCTCCCACCGCAACTGCACCCGCTAAGAATGCTCTGTCCGTTTTCTCTGAGGCGTCCAGAATTGCCTCCGTGTTGTTCGCCCTCACAAGAGTCTCAATAACCGCCTCATTCGGAATGACATTTACAAGGTCGCCGCCCTTTGTCATAATCGGATGCACCCTCACCATGTCCTTGTCCTGGAATGTCTCTCTCTGATATTGAAGTGCCGTAAGACCGATGGCTGCTGCATTGAGCGCGTTCACTCCAAGGTGCGGGCTTCCCGCGGCATGTGCCGCCTTGCCCTTGTAGCGGATGACCTTGCTCACAAAGCCATTGCCGCTTCCCTTCCTTATCACGACCTCATTTCCTATGGCGGTATGATGTGCAAGATTGATGTCGATGTCATCGAAGGCACCAATCCTTATCAGCTCGCACTTGCCACCGCCGTATCTTATTTTTCCCTCGTTCTTCAGCTTATTCTTGAACTCAATCTCACCGTACTCCTCAGCGGGAACCGCAAAGAAAACCACCTGACCGTCAAGTGCCTGTGCAACCTCCTTGTCTGCAAGCGCGATTGCCGCACCCACAACTCCGGCAAGCTGGCTGTGATGTCCACAGCAATGTGCACCGTCCGTCTCCTTATTCGCATATTTATGCTCCGGTATCCTGAGTGCGTCCAGCTCACCTATAAGTGCAAGACTCACATTATCCTTCTTATCCTGATTGAGGTAGCCCTTAACGCCTGTTACCGCAAGCCCCTCCTTCGTCTCAAGCCCAAGAGCCTTTAACTCATCCGCAAATTTTCCTGCAGTACGGAACTCCTTGTAGCCAAGCTCCGCATGTGTGTATATGTCCCTCGCGAAATCCACGATTTTTTCCCTGTTGTCATCAATGATTTTAATTATCTTCTCTTCTATTTTATCCATACAATTTTCCTTCCATATTTCTTATATGCTGTGGAGTAATTGTCAAACTTAAAACCCTAAATTTGCAACCGTTAAATTATTCGATTCACTTTTAGTACTCCGGTATTGACCACAGATTTCTGTACTCGCTCTCATTGTTAGCTTTCAGCCAGTCTGTAAACTCCTTAGACTGGTATGCCGCAACAATATCCTTAGCCCACTGTGTATCCTTGTCGGCATCCTTTACCACAACCTGAAGCCAGAAATCATCTGTCAGATTCTCATTAAAAAGTGCTGTTGAAGGGTCAATGCCGGCATTGTAGACAATACTGCCTGTTATAATACCATAGTCGTAATCTGCAAGTGTAGTGGCAATTATATTTGTCGCAATATCAAGAAATTCAAGGTTGTATGGGTTCTCAGCAACATCCTCCGGACTTGCTGTGGCGTAATCTGTTCCTTCTTTTAACTTTATCCAGCCGATGTCCTGCAGCATTACAAATGCTCTCGCCATATTTCCTTCATCCTGCGGAACTGCTATCTTCATGCCATCGGAAATCTCGTCAAGCGATGAATGTGTCTCCGAAAAAATTGAAGCCGGAACAGTAGGAATAGGTGTAAGTGCAACAAGATTTGAATTGTAGCTCTTGTTAAATGCATTCATATAAGCTATATGCTGCTCAACTGAGAAATCGACATCCCCATCTGCGATCGCCTCATCCGCATATTGAAGTGAAAGCTCTGACACCTTAAATGTATATCCCTGCTTTTCAAGTATCGGGATTATATGCTCCTCGAACAATATTGTATATGGACCTGAGCCCTTCGCATATGTAAGCTCCTTCTTCTCCTCACCTGCTGATGAACTCCCCTTTTTACCACAGCCTGCCGCAAGTACTGCTGTTAACACTGCTAACCCAATCACTGCCAATCTCTTTCCAAACCTTCTCATAATTCGTCCTCCCTTAATATTTTCTGCCTATTTTTTGCCTATTCTTTTATCTGTTTTTTGCTTGTTTCTGCCTGATTTCCGCTTGATTTCTGCATTAATGCTCAGACTTCTATTTAACTGCTTTTTCCTTTTTTATAAAATATGCTCAAAATACTCACTATGATAACCTTATCAAGCTTCCGCCCAATGACCTTATCTTCTGCGCGCCTTTCTCGCAAAATAGCTTCCAAGGCTCTGTATAAACTGTGTGATTATGATAAGTACAACCACCAGCGAATACATCAGGGTAAAATTAAATCTGTTGTAGCCGTAGTTCAATACCAGTGCCCCGATACCGCCTCCTCCGACATAGCCTGCCATCGCACTTGCCCCGATAAGTCCGACGATTCCTGTCGTGAGTGAAAGTATCACCGAGCCGAGCGACTCAGGTAAAATGAACTTAGTTACAAGCTGGAGCGGTGTCGCTCCCATTGAAAGAGCCGCCTCTAAGATTCCGTTTCCGGTATCTAATAGTGAATTTTCAAATAATCTTGTGAGAAGCGGTATCGCATTCACTGTGAGCGGAACTATCGCAGCGGTAGGGCCGATTCTTGTTCCGATAATAAATTTTGTCACCGGCATTATTGCAACCAGAAGTACGACGAACGGTGTGCTTCTCACTATATTTATTATCACATTGATTATGTTGTACACCACTGCATTCGGATACAGACCGCCTTTTCTCGTAAATATAAGAACTACTGCCAGGATAAACGCAATCACGGTCGCGATTATCAGCGATATACCCACCATGTACAGCGTCTCAGCAAATGATGTGAGCAGCTTTTCATTTGATATACCCAGAAAATTTTCAAGTGCCATATTCTTTCCCTCCTTCTAATCTTACAAGCCTATCTCTGTGTAGCCTACGCCATGTTTTGTGAAATACTGCTGTGCCCCATCAATCGCCTCGACGCTTCCGACTATATGGACAATTATTATTCCAAGCACTCTCTCCTGTATCTCGCTGATATTTGCAAACAGTATGTTAGTTTCGACATCGTAATTCTTATTGACGCCGGATAAAACCGATTCCGTGCTGTCGCTGTCAAGAAACTTGAGCTTAAGCAGCTTATTATTCTTCTTTTCAGACTTGATACTTTCAACCAGAAGCTCGGGAACACTGTCATTTATGACTGTCTTTACAAAATTTCTTGTAATCTCCTGCTTCGGCTCGCTGAACATCTCCAGCACCTCACCGCGCTCCACAATCCGTCCGTTCTCCATGACCGCCACATGATTACATATACTCTGTATGACATTCATCTCATGCGTTATGAGAACTATAGTTATCTTCAGCTCCTTGTTAATCTTCTTTAGAAGCTTTAGTATCGCCTTGGTTGTCTTCGG
Organism: Eubacterium sp.; assembly: GCA_003486385.1. GTDB lineage: Bacteria > Bacillota > Clostridia > Lachnospirales > Lachnospiraceae > CAG-882. The sequence continues at coordinate 5,766 of DNFT01000014.1, forward strand.
GTCAAGTGCACTTGTGGACTCATCGCTCAAAAGTATCGACGGCTCCGTTGCAAGCGCCCTCGCAATTCCCACTCGCTGCTTCTGTCCGCCGGACAGCTTCGACGGATATATGTCCCGCTTATCCGTAAGCTCAACATACTCTAAGACCTCCTCGACCTTCCTTTTTATCTGTTCCTTAGGAACATGATTTAAAACCAGTGGAAGTGCTATGTTCTCGTATACCGTCTTTGTTTCAAGGAGATTGAACTGCTGGAATATCATTCCAATCTTCTTTCTCTTCTTTCTAAGTTCGGATTTCCTGAGAGCGTTTATATCTTCGTCATCCACCAGAACCTGCCCCGATGTCGGAACCTCCAGTGCATTTATTGTTCTTATCAGTGTGGATTTTCCTGCACCCGAAAAACCGATTATTCCGTATATGTCTCCGTCCTCTATCTTAAGACTCACATCATCTAACGCCCTGACCTCGCTCTCCTTGGTCTTGAAAATCTTGCTTACATTCCTTAACTCAATCATATATCCCCCTCCATCTGCTCTTTCCGGGAAGCTTCTGCCGTACCTATGCATCTTCTCTTTGAATCAGGTTTATTGCTATCTGTTGTCTGAAAGTATAGCAAACCTATAGGAAAAGTGTTAATACGGTGATTTTATAGTGTGATATAGGATTAAGTTATATCAAATCATCTGTTATATTCCAAATATCCCCGACTATTGTCCTTGCCGGTTATCCATAATAGGAAAAACCATCTCTATAATAAATTCATCTTCCTCTATCCTTGCCCCGATTTCACCGCCCATTCTGTAAACCAGTTCCTTCGCGATGGCAAGTCCCAGCCCGGTTGAGGTTCTGCTCCTGGCGCTGTCCGCCTTGTAGAATCTGTCAAAGACATGGCAGACATCGATTTCTCCGGGATTTTTTACGAGATTGCTTATCCGAAGCACCGCATGTCCGCCCCTGTGCTCCAATGTAATGCTTATCTTTTTTTCCCCATGGTCGAGACCATTTTTTATAATATTGCGGATAACACGGCGAAGCCCCTGCACATTCCCGTTTATGCAGAGCACCTCCTCCGTAATCTGAATATCCGGCTCAAGCTCGTTCCTCACCCAGTCATCATAATATGAAAAAACTGTCTCCTTCAGAATCCTGTTAAGGCAGCACGGCGTAAGCTTCAGACTGTACGAGTCGTTTTTCAGCTTCGTGAAGGTGAACAGCTCCTCGAGCATCTCATTCAGGCTGTGTATCCTCTCATGGATAATACCCAGATACCTCCTCTGGTCGTCCACATTTTCGCAGTCCTCCATCAGCTGAAAATATCCGTCCAGGGAGGTCAATGGCGTTCTTATATCATGCGAAAGGTTGGTGTAGGTGTCCGCAATCAGCGCCTCCTTCTCCAGATAACGGCGCTTTTCTTTTCTTCTCATATCCAGCAGCTCATTTAAAAGGTCAACAAGTCTGCCTATCCCGCCAAAGTCAAGCTCTCTGCTTATGAGCATATTGCTGTCCTGCTTCATCTGAAACGACAACTGGCGGCAGATGTCCTTCACCTGCCGCACATGCTTCCATAAAATAATAGCCTGCAAAATAATAATTCCCGCTAATATTCCAATGACAATATACATTTTAAATATCCCTTTTTCTGAAAATAACGCTGCCAAGCGTTGTCACCACAATGCCGAATATAACTGCAACCGCCAGCGATACCAGACATTCCCTGCCGCCCGGCTCCATGCCAAGCATCGCTATCCGCCCGGTAACCGTATACTTGCTTATCACAAAATTGTGAATACCGACCTTATCGATTAACCGGTCTATCAGGTAGTACACAAGGCTCATCAGGTTCATGGTAATACAGATGGAGATTACCATACTTATAACATTGTTTTTGAGGATAACCGCAATCGCCATGCAGATGAGCACAAGTGCATAGTGGAGTGCTGCTTCCGTGAAAAAGTATGCCAGAAATGCATTTAAATTTCCCCATTCAACTTCCCTGAAATAGATGAAATTTGACACTGCCTGTAATAAAAATACTCCCGCCATCGTAATAAGTGTAAACACTGCCAATGCAGCTGCCCTCGAGACAATAAGTGCTCCCCTGTTTTTTACCTGCCCTCCGATATTTTTTATGTAGCCGCTGTTTATATCCGCCGTAGAAAATATGACCGCAAAAATCACTAAAAACAGTGCGTAAAATCTCGACGTCGAATTGGCATAAAACACGTCAAATACCGTAATGCTCTCACCGCGCTGCGTCGGCAGCTCCACATTAATTCCTACGTTGACATCTTCCGTTCCCGCTTCGATAAGCTGCTCCTCCTGTGCCGGATTTTCCGCATTTATCGCATCAAAATCCATTTTAACCAGGGCAGCTGTAGCCACTATCACTACAGCCATGACAATCCAGATTACATACATGCTCCTGGTGCAAAACATTCTGTACAAATCCATTTTCAACATGTTAAGCATGAGCTGCACCTCCTGTCAGATTAAGAAAATAAGTCTCGAGTTCCTCGCTTGTGATGGATATTCCCTTCACCGGAATTCCCGCCTTCGCAAGCTCCATATTGACGAGCGCACTCTCGTTTAATCTCTCAAAAATGTGGATATGCTCCTTATCCACCACCTGATAATTGACAAAGCCCATGGCATCGAGAACAGGAATTGCCTCCCTCGGATTGTCCAGGGTAAGCTCCATCCTCTCACCGCATCTTTTCATAAGCTCATCTCTCGTCAGCTCCTGCAAAAGGCTTCCGTTATGAATAATTCCGTAATCCGTCGCAATCTTTGAAAGCTCCTCTAAAATATGGCTTGAAATACATATTGTCATGCTGCGCTCATTTTTTAACCTCAAAATCGTATCCCTAATCTCGGCAATACCCTGCGGGTCGAGACCGTTTATCGGCTCATCAAGAACCAATAAATCAGGTTCACCTACAAGCGCAAGTCCAATTCCAAGGCGCTGTTTCATTCCCAGCGAAAAATGCTTCGTCTTTTTCCTTCCCACGTTATCAAGTCCGACAACCCTCAGAATTTCCTCTATGTAGCCTTTTTTCTTTATTCCGAAAAGCTTACACTTGATATTCAGGTTTTCATACGCCGTCATGCTGCCATACAGCCCCGGTGCCTCGATAAGACACCCCACGCGCGACCTTATCTGCCGCAGATCCTTTCCCTTATATCCGAAAAGCTCAATCTCACCGTCCGTCGCCTCCGCAAGTCCGCTTATCATCTTGAGACAGGTCGTCTTTCCGGCACCATTCCTTCCGATGAAGCCGTAGATGGCTCCCTTTTTGATATGCAGGCTGACACCGTTTACTGCCTTATAGTGCCCGTACTGCTTGGTCAGATTTCTCGTTTCCAGTAACATTTCACCCAAGTTTTTTCATCTCCTTTTTTTATTTGCCTTTATCATAGCTGGACAATCCTAATTAAACGCAAATAAATAGTAAAAAAAGAGTAAAGCTTATTCATGTAAACGGTATCCTATTCCCCACACCGTCTCAATGTATTCCTCAGCCGTGACTTCCTTTAGCTTCTTGCGGATATTGCTGATATGCACATCGAGCGTCTTGGTCTCGCCCATGTAAGGCTCATTCCACGCATACTCAAAAATATCCTCCTTGCAAAATACACGCTTTGGATTTCTAAGCAGCAGCTCCAAAATTGCAAATTCCTGTCTGGTTATCTTAGAAAGTATTTTTCCGCATACGCTGACCTGAAAGGTGGATTTGTTGAGCACAATATCCTTGAACGTGATAATATCGTCGGCAACGTCGCTCTCCTGTGCACGGCGGAGCTGTACCTTAATTCTCGCTATGACCTCCCTGACCTCAAATGGCTTCGTTATATAGTCATCGGCTCCGTCAATCAACACCTGCACCTTGTCATCGAGGCTGTCCTTCGCGGTCAGCACAATTACCGGAAGCTTTCCATTGCTGCGTATCTCCCCCAAAACCGTCTCCCCTGGGATACCCGGCAGCATCAGGTCAAGCAGCACCAGCGCATAGCCATGTTCCTTCATATTTAAAAGAAGTCTCGCCTCCGTGCCCGAAAAAGCCTGCTCACAGGAATATCCCTCCTTCGTCAATGCCTCACAGAGCAGATTATTAATATTGGTATCATCTTCCACTATCAGTATTTTCTGCATGATTTACAACTCCTAATTCTTATAACGTCATATAGCAGCCCCAAAAGCACTTGAAACTGCCGTATTTTCGTACATTACTATCACATTCTTTTTATTTAGAAGCATCAAACTTCACCGTGATATCCGCGTTTGATGTGTTCAGCTTAAGCTTTGACTGACCATTACCCCCGGTATATTTCTTTCCATGTACCTCGCTGCCAAGCTTAATGCTGCCGTTGCTGGTTTTAAGCTCATAGTAATAATCGCTGTCCTCGCCATAGAGCGATGCCTTTATGCTGCCGTTCGAGGTATGCGCCTCGAGCGCGCCGTCAAAATACACTTCCCTTAAAGCTATCTCGGCATTGGTGGTCTTAAGAAGAGCCTCAACACCGCTCACCTCCTCAAGTTCGACCTCGCCGTTGCTTGTCTTGACATTTAACCGGTCTGCCTGCACGCTTGAGAGCTGTGCCGTTCCGTTGCTTGTAGTCACTGTAAGTTCTTCAGCCGTAACTCCTTCCACTACGACATTGCTGTTCGTAGTCACTGCACTGAGCGTCTCCCCGCTCACATTTGAAAATGTTATTCTGGCATTCGTCGTGCCTGCGCTCACCTTTCCCGTGGCAGAGATATCCTCGATGACAATATTTTCATTGGCGGTCGACACGTCTATGAACCCACACCCGCCGTCAGGGATATATAATTTTATATACTGCTCATCATCATTGAACAGATTGTAGATAAAGCTAAGCCTCGCGCCATTCATGGAATTTTTTATGATGAGCTCATCACCTTCTACCCCGAACTGTATATTGTCATCATCATAGTTGTACAGCTTTAAATCCACACCGTATTTGCCGTTGTCCGAGCTGTATATGTAGATTTTACAGTTGGCTGCATCTACAGTGACACTCTTAAACGCATCGTAGTCCATATCGTTAAATGATAATTCCTTAAATTGCGCGTCCGAGATTATGCCCTTTCCCGTAAAATCAAAAACTATTCCGCTTCCACCCATCACCTTTCCTATGGAGAACAGCACTCCTCCCAGAAATATGCATGCAACCGCAGTCAGCAATAACACCTTTTTTTTCATTGTATCCTCACTCCTTTTTCAGATATCCCATAAAATACATAAGCAAGCTTTTAATTTTTATTAAAAAACATCTTAAAAGCACTCATGACTCCCTTTACAATGTATGTTCCAAGGAAAAATGCGAGTATTCCGGCTCCAAGCATAAACAGACCGCCGCCGAGCACAAGCAGCCCATTCGCAAGTGACTTGCCAAAAGCAAAAAATCCCGCTGCCACGCTTGCAATTCCGGCTATCACACACGCCGCGAACACGACAAACACCGCAAATACAACAGCCACAACGACCAGCAGCAGGCTGAAAAGTATTGCCAGCCCCGCAAATGCCAAAGGAACCCATATCGGAGCCGTGCATGCGAGCGCGATTATTTTTCCGGGTGATTTTTTCCTTTTGGTGTTTCCTTCTTCCCATGAATAATCATAGGCTCCTGTGCTGCCAGCATTATAACCGCCATATGCCTTTGCCGTATTCTGTGTACTTGTATAATTCCCTGCACTGTAGTTCTCACTATTCTGTGCTCCGTTCCCGCCGCACAGTCTCGCCGCAAGCTTCTCAGGTGCACCAAGCTCCTCCATAGCTGCCCATTCATCGCCCGAATCACTGAAATATTCCAGATAATATCTTATAACATCATCCTTCTCATCATCTGTCATAGTCGTCAGATTATCCCTCAAAATCTGAAGATACTCATCTCTTGTCATCCTTATTCCCTCCCATAATGCTGTCTATAATGCTCTTATATTCTTCCCACTCAATTCTATACTCTGCAAGCTTACCGCGCCCGGCATCCGTTATCGAATAGTATCTTCGGTTCCTTCCGTTGTATGGCATATCATAAACTGTGACTAATTCATCCTTCTGCAGGCGTCTAAGCACGGGATACAATGTGGATTCTGAAATCTTCATCAGCTCTTTTATTCTCTGCGTAAGTTCATACCCATACACATCGGACTGAGCCAGTACCGACAGCACGCAGGCATCCAGAAGCGCCGAACTAACCTGAAAAGCCATAGAAATCCTCCTTTTTATAATATTATTTCTTATTCAATACTATACGTGATATAATATTATATGTCAACAAGTTTTTATTGTAACTTTTGTCATGCGGCTTGGGACAGGGGTCTGGTCCGTGTCCCAGCACATGTGATATTTACCATAACACTAAAAAACAGCAATTTCTCCGCACATGGAAAAATTGCTGTTTTCATATTTTCTATTCACGTTGGGACACGGACCAGACCCCTGTCCCAGATTAGCAGTCTAAGAATTTCTCCTCGCCAAATGCCTCGGATATTGCGGCTCCCGGTGCAACCATAGGGAATACCTTGTCATCCTTCTCGATGTGGCAGTCGAGCAGGCATGGAATATTGAGTGCTATAGCGTCCTTAATTGCTGCCTCGAACTCCTCGCAGGTCGTAACCTTGTAGCCCTTAGCGCCCATCGCCTCGGCAAGCTTTACAAAGTCTACCTGATCATCAAGAACTGTAGCGGAATATCTCTGTCCGTAGAAAAGCGTCTGCCACTGGCGAACCATGCCTAGAACGTGGTTATTCACAACAACCTCGATAATCGGGATATTATATCTTGTGGCTGTGGCAATCTCATTCATGTTCATACGGAAGCAGCCGTCACCCGCAATATTGATGACTGTCTTATCCCTGCGTCCCCACTTAGCTCCGATACTAGCTCCAAGGCCATAGCCCATGGTTCCGAGACCTCCGGAGGTGAGAAGCTGTCTAGGCTCCTTGTACTTGTAGAACTGTGCTGCCCACATCTGGTGCTGACCTACCTCTGTCGTGATGATGGCATCGCCATTGGTCACCTCATAGAGCTTCTCCATAATGTAAGGACCAGTAAGCTTATCCTTATGGTATGTAAGAGGATATTTTGCAGCAAGCTCCTCAACATGTGCAACCCACTCATCATGGTTCTGCTGCGTAAGCTTGGCATTGACGCACTTCAATATCTCCTTGATATCTCCGATTATGCTCGCATCAACCTTGACGTTCTTGTTAATCTCCGCAGGATCAATGTCAAACTGTACAATTTTTGCCTCTGTGGCGAACTTCTTTGCATTGCCTGTGACACGGTCTGAGAATCTTGCTCCCACAACAACTAAAAGGTCACACTCTGATACTCCGAAGTTGGCTGCCTTCGTACCATGCATTCCAAGCATGCCCATGTAAAGAGGATCTGTTCCGTTAAATGCTCCCTTACCCATAAGTGAATCCGTAACAGGTGCCTGAAGCTTCTTAACAAATTCGGCAAGCTCCTTGTCCGCTCCCGATATAACCGCTCCTCCGCCTACGAATACGAACGGCTTCTTAGCCTTGGAAATCATATCAATAACCTTATCGACATCCTCTGTCTTTATTGTATCCTTCACACGCTCAACCGGCTCCGGCTTCTTGTATTCATACTCAGCCTTGGCTGCTGTTACGTCCTTCGTGATATCGATGAGAACAGGACCGGGTCTTCCCGAAGCAGCGATTTTGAATGCACTTCTTACAACCTGGGCAAGCTTATTTACATCCTTTACGATGAAATTATGCTTGGTTATCGGCATTGTCACGCCTGCTATATCAATCTCCTGAAAAGAATCTTTTCCAAGAAGTGAGACACCTACATTGCATGTAACAGCTACAACAGGAACGGAATCCATATATGCTGTTGCAATACCTGTTACAAGATTGGTTGCTCCCGGTCCTGATGTAGCGAAGCATACACCGACCCTTCCTGTTGCTCTTGCGTATCCGTCGGCAGCATGTGAAGCTCCCTGCTCATGGGATGTAAGAATATGCGTAATCTTATCTGAATTCTTATATAATTCGTCATATACATTGAGTATGGCACCACCCGGATAACCGAATACTGTATCTACCCCCTGCTCCTTCAAACACTCAATCAAAATCTGTGAACCGTTTAACTGCATCTGTGAATCCTCCCAAACAATTATTTCTCAAGTACTGCTCCCTTGCAGGAATCAGATACCATCTTAGCGTACCTTGCAAGATAACCTGTTGTAACCTTAGGCTCTCTCGGTTTCCATTCAGCCCTTCTCGCCGCAAGCTCCTCGTCTGATACCGCAAGCTCAAGCTTATTCTCAGGAATGTTAATCTTAATCAAATCCCCTTCCTTAACAAGAGCTATAGGACCGCCAACTGCTGCCTCCGGGCACACATGTCCGATTGATGCTCCTCTTGAAGCTCCCGAGAAGCGTCCGTCCGTGATGAGTGCCACACTTGAACCAAGCCCCATTCCTGCGATTGCAGAGGTAGGATTGAGCATCTCACGCATACCCGGACCGCCCTTAGGTCCTTCGTATCTGATTACGACGACATCTCCGGCAACAATCCTGCCACCCTTGATTGCCGCAATTGCATCCTCCTCACAGTCAAATACCCTCGCCGGTCCTTCATGAACCATCATCTCAGGAACAACTGCCGAACGCTTTACAACACATGAATCCGGTGCAAGATTTCCCTTGAGAACCGCAATACCGCCTGTTGTGCTGTAAGGATTATCTATAGGTCTTATGACCTCTGTATTCATATTGACACAGCCTTCAATATTCTCTGCCATTGTCTTTCCGGTGACAGTCATTACATCCGTGTTCAAAAGCTCCTTCTTGTTGAGCTCGTTCATGACGGCATATACACCGCCAGCTTCATTAAGCTCCTCGATATATGTGTGGCCTGCCGGTGCAAGATGACAGAGGTTAGGTGTCCTTGCGCTTATCTCATTGGCGATATCCACGTTAAGCTCCACGCCTGCTTCCCTTGCAATCGCCGGAAGATGAAGCATGCTGTTCGTCGAACAGCCGAGTGCCATGTCAACCGTGAGTGCATTCATAAAAGCCTTCTCCGTCATGATATCTCTCGGCTTGATATCCTTCTTTACAAGCTCCATAATCTGCATTCCCGCATGCTTTGCAAGCTTGATTCTCTCCGAATATACAGCAGGAATCGTTCCGTTGCCGCGAAGTCCCATTCCAAGTGCCTCTGTAAGGCAGTTCATGGAGTTGGCTGTGTACATGCCTGAGCATGAGCCGCATGTAGGACAGGTCTTTGCCTCATACTCCTTAAGCTGCTCCTCGGTAATCTTACCTGCAGCATAAGCACCTACCGCCTCGAACATGCTCGAGAGGCTGGTCTTGCAGCCTGCAACCTTACCTGCAAGCATCGGTCCGCCGCTGACAAAAATAGTAGGAATATTAACTCTCGCCGCTGCCATTAAAAGACCCGGAACATTCTTATCACAGTTAGGAAGCATTACAAGTCCGTCGAACTGATGTGCAAGCGCCATACACTCTGTAGAATCCGCAATCAAATCTCTGGTAACAAGTGAGTACTTCATTCCTGTATGTCCCATCGCAATACCATCGCACACTGCGATAGCCGGAAACACTCTAGGTGTACCGCCAGCCATTGCAACCCCGAGCTTCACAGCCTCGACCAATTTATCAATATTCATATGACCCGGAACAATCTCATTGTAGGAGCTGACGATGCCGATAAGCGGTCTGTTCATCTCCTCCTCTGTAAGTCCCAGCGCATTAAACAGGGAACGATGTGGAGCCTGCTGTGTTCCCTTGAAAACTGCATCACTTCTCATAATATACTAATCCTCTTTTCTGAGCGATCTGTTACGAAGAAATAATAAGAAATTCACGAATGTGACTTCTAATCTGCCATAAAAGCAATTCATTTTCGCTCTGAAACAAATTGCATGTGTAAAAATAGATAACTATTATCTGCACTACAGATAAAAGATTGATTTATTATAGCACACTTTCAGACTTTAATCTACTGAATTTTTAAAATATAGATATAAAATACTATTTTTATCTTTCAAAACTATCACTCACATAAATTCTATACTAATTGCAATACTGCCTCACAGCAGCATACAACAATAACAGCCTTATATTTTCCGCATTATACTCTTTCGGCAATCAAATCACCCATCTGTGTAGTACTTACCTGCTTCATGCCATCCGCCATGATATCGACTGTCCTGTAGCCCTCTGAGATAACGCTCTTGACCGCAGCCTCAACTGCAGCCGCCTCCTTGTCAAGATCGAATGAGTAGCGCAGCATCATAGCCGCTGAGAGGATTGTCGCAATAGGGTTTGCCTTATCCTGTCCTGCTATGTCCGGAGCTGCACCATGACTAGGCTCATAAAGACCAAGCCTGCCCGCTCCAAGGCTCGCCGATGATAACATTCCGATGGAGCCTGTTATCATGCTCGCCTCATCCGAAAGAATATCGCCGAACATATTCTCCGTGAGAACCACATCGAACTGCGCCGGATCCTTCACAAGCTGCATTGCACAGTTGTCAACAAGCATATCCTCAACCTTAACCTCAGGATAATCCTTAGAAACCTCGGCAACAATCTTTCTCCAGAGTCTCGATGTGTCAAGGACGTTAGCCTTGTCAACACTGATAATATGCTTATTTCTCTTCATCGCAATCTCGAATGCCTTGATTGCAATTCTTCTTATCTCGTTCTCATCGTACTTGAGCGTGTCAACCGCCGTCACTACTCCGTCAATTTCCTTCGTGCTTCTCTCTCCGAAATAGAGACCACCTGTGAGCTCTCTGACGATAATCATATCAAAGCCCTTATCAGCAACCTCCTCCTTGAGAGGACATGCACCCTTAAGCTCGCTGTACAGGTATGCAGGTCTTAAATTGGCAAATAGCTCAAGTCCCTTCCTGATTGCAAGAAGTCCTGCCTCAGGTCTCTTGTTAGGAGGAAGCTCATACCAGCTGTCCACTCCCACTCTTCCGCCAACCGCTCCAAGAAGAACGGCATCCGAAGCCTTCGCTGTGGCAAGTGCCTCATCCGTGAGCGGAACTCCGTACGCATCTATTGAACAGCCACCCATAAGCACTTCCTTATATGTAAATCTGTGTCCATATTTTTCTGCCACCCTGTCAAGAACCTTTCTTGCCTCACGCACAATCTCAGGTCCGATTCCGTCTCCCGGAATAAGTGTAACATTAAATTCCATAACATACCTCCAAATCACTGCCGCGCTTATGTATCCGGCTGTCTATTTTGCTTTTCTAATTATGGTACATCAAGTTATTTTTATTTTCAAGTTACGATTATAACATATATTTGATTAAAATACATCAAGGCTTATGTACTTTTTTTATGCAAAATTATTTTTTTAAATAAATAAAAGATTATCGAATTATGCATTGCATAAATGTATAATATAGATATATGCATTGCATAATTAATTATTTGACATTAAGGCGGTTCAAATGGAAAAAGATGAAAAGATGTACCTTCTAATTGAATTAAGAAAAGAAGAAGGCTTAAATAGAAAAGAATTTGCAAAAAAATATGACATACCATACCCGACAATTACTGACTGGGAAATGGGAAATAGAAGAATTCCTGAATATTTTCTAAGATTACTAGATTATAAAATAAAATCGGAATGTAATACAGCGAAAAATTCACCAAGTCAAGACGATACTGATATCTCAGGCAATAGCAGATTATTAATTTCCGAACTCAAAAATAAAAGAATTACTGAAAAAATAATAGACCGAGCTCTCTTTGAAGGTCTGAAAGATACTGGAGAAATTGTTGATTGTATAATTGTTTTAGGTGATTTAAATTCAGTACAAGCTCTTGTCTCTACCGCAGTTAAAGAATACATGAACGGACGCTGTTCCAGACTTTTGCTAAGCAGCGGTTGTGCTCATGAATTTACAGAGGGTACAATGAGCGAAGCTGAGCATATGTACAATATAGCTTTAAAGCTAGGTATAACAAAAGACAATATTATAATAGAAAACGATTCACTAAATACCATTGAAAATATTTTATTTTCATTAACTAAGCTACAACGAACTTGTGGATTAAATAATATCAAAAAGATTCTACTAATTACAACAACATATCACATGAGAAGAAGTCTTGCTATTGCCAACTATTTATTTCCTGAACAAATTAAAATAATACCTCATACAGCAAATGATAATATTACCAAACGCACTAATTGGATGAAAAGTAAAACAGGAATAGAAAATGTTAAAAAAGAGCTTGATGCTATTATTTCATCTGTAAATGACGGAATTTTTCCCGATTTTTACATATAGCCTGTTGACAATATGTCGTATACAACATAAAATATAAAGGAGAACATATGATAGATATTGAGTTTTACGATACAGAAGAAGGTTCATGTCCTGTACAAGAATACTTAGACACATTAGAGCCAAAGCTACTGGCAAAAACACTTAGAACCATTGATCTGCTGGAAACTAATGGAACTAAGCTTAGAATGCCATTCTCGGAACATATTAAAGATGGCATCTTTGAGCTGCGGGCAAAACAGAGCTCTGACATAACCAGAATTTTTATTTTTTCTACGTGGGGAATACAGCAGTACTTACAAATGGTTTCACCAAAAAGACCAGAAAAACACCCAAAAACCAAATCGAATTAGCCAGGAAATATAAAGATGACTATGAACGGAGGCATAAAAATGAGCAAGTATAATGAATATAAAAAAAAGGCGCTGTCCGATTCAGAAGTAAAAAGAGAATATGATGAATTACAGCCTGAATATGACATAATTCAAGCTATGATTGATGCTAGAGCAAGCCAGAATATCACGCAAAAAGAATTATCAGATAGGACAGGAATAACACAGGCAGATATCAGCCGAATTGAACACGGAACAAGAAATCCCAGCTTAGCAATGATGAAAAAACTTGCAGCCGGACTGGGCATGCAGCTCAAGCTCGAATTTCTGCCATTCCCTATCAAGAAATAATGCATTCGATAGGTTCTTATCTAACATTTCCAAAAAAACACCCTCCTTACCGGTCTGCCCGGCAAAGAGGGTACATATTCAGCATTCATACTCAAAAATGTATGTTTACACCGCCGATATTACTTCTCCGGCTTCTCAACCTGTACGATAGCTGTCTTCTGCATAGGGATACGGCAGTTCTTGTTGTTACCGAACTCTACGATTACAACGTCATCTGTGATATCGAGAACAACTCCATAGAAACCGCTTGTTGTGAGAACGCTGTCGCCAACCTCCATTGAGGCAAGTGTCTCATTGAGCTGCTTCTGCTGCTTCTTCTGTGGACGGATTGCGATAAAGTACATAAGTACAACGAAGAAAATAATATATCCTACTAATAAAAGGATTGATGAAGCTCCGCCTGCTGCTGACTCTAATAATACCATTTTTTCCTCCTTGACCGGAAATATTTTGTGTGAACCGGCTAAAACTTATATCATTATATATGATATGGGGGATATTTGCAATTAAAAAATGATAAACAATGTTATAAGTTATCGCTCTTTCCGGCTATGCTCATTTCTGATACGTAAGCTGCTATACCATTCTCTCATTTTTTAACGCTGACTTTTCCGTCATCCATCTCATATACTGCACTGTACAAATCTCTGGAATTATCCAGCCAGACCAGCTCTGGAGAAATAAAACTATCAACCTGGGGTGTTGTTTCATCGATCACCGCTTCCTGCAATTGTCCATCTGCCCTGTGACAGCCACAAATCAGAACACATGCAAAAATAATAATGATAATGTTCTTTCTAATATTAATCCTCATTTCTCATCCAGCATGAGCTGCACTCTGTTCTGGATTATATTTATGGTCTCATCTATAGTTCTATTATTCTCAATAAGCATTCCCGCTTCCTCGCATACAATCGCTATACAGTCACGCTCCAGATTATTATAAAACACTGCATTTTCTATGGCTGTCCTGACCTCATCTACCTGCCGGGTTGTCATTGGCTCTACAGCTCTTCCATTAACGTATGTCACATCCGCTATTTTATCTCCATTCTCATCCAGTACATAATTTCCATCAGAATCCTTAAGGTACTCTTTCTCAACCTCCTTGGCAAGCGTTGCCTCTAATGCTTCCTTTCCGGTAACGAACTGCCCACTCTCGCTCTCTATAAATGCCCTCGACAGTACTGCCTCAAGAAATTCCCATGCAGCATCCTTATATTCAGAAGCAGCCGTTATCGCAACAAGGCTTCCATAAGACATTATACCTGCACTTACTCTTTCATTTCCACTCGGAAAACCTATAAGCTTTAATTGCCTTCCGCCTCCGTTCTGCCATTCAAGCTTCTCAAAATCGCGTGCAGAATATATGTATTTTCTCCATACTACGTTATCCCCTGCTGCACTCCTCTCTTCCCCGCTTAAGGTTACCGGTGTGATATTGAGTGCATTAATTCTGTTTAATATATCTCTGAAGCGTTCATTATCAAAATCGGCGGTTCCCTCATCAAAATCAACAAAACCATATATTCCATTCAGCATTGCCATATCCATAATACATTTTTTGGAATCTTCTGCAGTCCAGCCCGGCTCAATATAAAGCTGCGGATTTTGTTCACAGTAATCTAAGAATTCTTCTATGGTCCAGGATTCAGTGTCCCCTATTGAATCTGCAGGCACAGCCAGAGTATAGAATGAAAAATCCGTAGGAAATGTATATAAATTTCCATCAATCGTAAAATCCTCCACAACCCGCTCAATAATTCCGGTCAAATCAACTTTATCGCTCTTTTCTATGTACGAATTTATACCTTCAAGATAGCCCTTGCTTACATATTCCTTCAATGTGTCCTTGCTTGCACCTGATAAAACCTCCACTATATCCGGTGCATCCGTACCCGCAAGCGAAGCATTTATCTGATTCTGTCTTGTATCACTGTCATCACTGTATTTACCGGCTTTAATAATGTACTCCTTATTAGATTTATTAAAAGAAGAAACATAACCGGCATATTTACTGCTTGTTGTCAGCGTTGCAATACATAACTCCTGTTTTTTTACTTCAGCCTCATTATCTGCCTTCTTTGTAAGGCTTACTATCTCAATTCCATTTTCACCTTCATTTACAAATATATAAGAGCTATCATTAAGCTTTTCTACCGAACAGAGATTTATTCCAATCAAATCATAATCCGCTAAATCAATAACCGTCTGATTATCACTGTCGTTAACATAACAGTTCAGTTTTCCGTTTTCCACATAAAAAATATTATTATAACAATTTAAAAGCTTAACCTGCTGCGGGAAGCTTTTTACCTTCTCTGTATCCTTACCGTTCTCCAAAATCACATATAAATTCTTTTCTTTACCTGAAAATGTTGAAAAATATACTTTATTCTCCGGTACTACGAACACATTCGTAATAATTTCATTTACATTATACTCCTGCTTAAGCTCCCCTGCTTCTGAGTAAACATACAGACTGCCCTGTGAAGCAATATATATGTTATCTCTGCTGTCTGCAGCCATAGCGTAAACATCTGAATTGTCATCCGGCATGGCAAGCTCAGTCTGTGAAATATATTTTCCAAAGATATCATAAACCTTAACCATTGTCGTGTTTTCGAGATTATTTCTGACTATAACAAAAATTTTATCCTGCCCTGACACAGCCAGATTGAGAATTACTTCATTCTCATCCGTAATGTTATCTAATACTTTTTCCCCTGAAATCTTATTGTATTTAACGACATTCTTACTATCTGCGTCCTTATAAATAACATTCTGCTTAATAAGCTGATAATTGACATCCTCACTCTGCCCAGCCTGTATGGTTTCATACGAAGCAGAATACCCGGCATTCTTTTCTTTATTACATGCTGACAATGTAATTGCTGCCAGAAACAAAATAACTGTAATAAGCTTTTTGTTCATTTTCTTTTCCCCCATATTCAATTATTATCTAAAATATATGCTCGCATAAAAGCGAGCATATATCAATTTGTTCATAAATATATTAAATTCATCTTTTGAAGCTCTTATATTCTCTTTAATCACCTTCTTCGTCTAAATTTTTATTAAATATACCTTTCTCCCCATCTGTGCTCTTACACAGTTTACTATCAATAGTACGACTTATATTATACAGCCGTCCTTTTATTCAGTCATATTTTTACTATTTTCATGGATTCGTTAAAATTTGTCAGGCTTTCTTCTATTTTTTCTCGTCAAGGTACAACTGTACCCTGTTTGGGATTTTCCTGCCTATCTTTCTTTATCACCGTGACATTCTCTCACCAAGATACAGTTCAACCCTTCCCTTCAGGTTTGAAATAACCTTATCCGCATCCATGTCTCCCTCAAAATAATTTACCAGTTCCTCCGCCATAACATCATTAAGTTCAACCGGAAGACTGCTATCAGGTGTGGACTTTTCAATTAAGTCAAGCAGAAGTTTTCTGTCCTTGTCATAATCAAGCTGTTCTTCTTCAATATTTACAACCGGCAGTCCCATAATATAACACGACACCTTTGTATCAATCTCACTTAACTGATGTTCGAATACATCCTTTCGCACACTTATATCAAAATCATCACTTTCTGAGGCTTCGAGCTGTTCTTTGTAGGAAAGCATAAGCTTGATAAACGAATGTGCAATACGTTTTTCCTCATCGCCGGCATTGTCCCTTACAGCCAGCATGGAAGTCGGTGCCATGTAATGCCCATTTCCATCCTCACAAGGATATCCGATAAAATTAACATCATCACCCATAAGTAATCGAAGGTACGGTATATCAAGTGGTTTTTTAATTTCTACATCAAGGCACAGCATGCTGCCATCTAAAAGATTTTCATATTTTCCGTTTGTTCCCTGATACTGCTTTCCCAATTCTATAACATTACGAAACGCTTCCGTATCAAAGGATGTTGTGCCATTCACAGAATCAATGAAATAATTATCTTTGAGACCATGCATGAAATACTTCAAAACAAAAGCTGTACCATCATCCATAGAATTTCCATAAAAAATTGATTTCAATGAATCCTTCCTGTCATCTATGCATTTAATGAACTCCTCATAGTTCCACCCATCCATGTCCTTCATTGCGGTGATAACCGTTCTTATGCGGAAGTTGGTCACGACACCATAGAACTTATCATCGACCCTCCCCATGTTAACAGCTTCCGGAATAAGTTCATCGGTAATTCCCATCTGGTCAAATATATCATCCAATGGCTCCCAGTATTTTGTCATATCTTCGAACTCCACAAGGGCAGTGTCTATTATTACAGGACCTTCTCCCGCAGTCAGCTCAGTAAGCATTTTCTGGTCATCATACTGATATTCTGTCAAATTTATCCGATAAGCAGGATACATTCTGTTAAAATCCGCAACTGCTGCACTATAGGCATTCTTATTCCAATGATCAACAGCAAATGTTATACTCTTAACCTCGACCTCCTGTGTCGTAGGTTCAAGGTGCACAAATCCGTATCCCTTAGAATCACTGTACAGTACATTTATCCCCTGTTCCTGCGAGCCGGACACAGTCTCAGCATTGATACCCTTATACCATGATTTTTCCACAGATACAGAGTCTGTGTATTGCCATCAGAAGTATTTTTTAAATAAACACCATCTTTATCTGCAAAAAGGATATTATTTTCATCCCAGTATGTAAAGCATCCGCCATAGCCTTCAAGTTTTTCAAGCCTTGTCTCACTTGCAGCTACAGAATCAACCATGAATATTTCACCACTATTCCATAATGCAACCGTGCCATCACCAAGTGGATTTAGTGACACATTTTCTTCATTATCGAGTTCTATTTCCCAAAGCAGCTTACCATCTGCGGAAACTATACAATAATGGCAGGAGTAAGAGTACTCTTCCTCCTGTTTTGAGTAAATGAGATGAACATTACCATCCTTATCCTCTGACATGGAAAGCGGAGTCACATAATCTGACACAAAAAAATCCAAATCCACCCGGCTGACTTCACTCATATCTTCGTCAAGCTCGCAGATTACATACTTAAAGCCATGAGGAGTGTTTTCGGCAGGCTCCGAGCTGAATGCCACATAGTGCTCACTTGCCCAGATACTTCCTATTCCTGTCACCTGCTTTTCAAAGCCTTCTGTGATTCTGATTGATTTTTTCTCTCCATCAGAGCCAATATATACCATCTCATCCCAGCAGTTAACACTATCCCCATCTATGAAAAAATGTTTTTTTAATGCTGCAGCATGCTGCATTCCCATTGCCGCCATGGAATTGCCACCGGATATATCACTCTTAAGCTCCTCAAATGACAGGGCTGTCGGCATTCCTGTTGCACTGTACAAATCTCTGGAATTATCCTGCCAGACCAGCTCTGGAGAAATAAAACTATCAACCTGGTGTGTTGTTTCATCGGTCACCGTTTCCTGCAATTGTCCATCTGCCCTGTGACAGCCACAAATCAGAACAGATGCAAAAATAATAATGATAATGTTCTTTCTCATATTCCCTCTCCTCACTCAAACCTGTAATAAATATTTACAAAATAAAGTATATCTCTGATTTTACATAATTTAACTAAAGCCGGATTAATTACCGGATTATTAATTATGGTGTGCCGAATGTAATGTCTTCACATACTTTGAAATATCCTGTCTATCACTTCTAATACCACAGTTTTTACAAATTTCTCTATAATACTGATATACATCTGTTAATTTACATTCTCGATACTCCGAAGAACCATCAGAATGTATACCATACAAATACATATGAGCTCCTCCATCTTCCAACATTTAGTTTTGATTCTAACCTTTCTCCCCAGTTGTGCTCTTACACAGTTTACTATCAATAGTACGACTTATATTATATAACTGTTTCTTTTTTTAGTCAAGTACTTTCATTATTTTCATGGGTTCGTTAAAATTTGTCAGGCTTTCTTCTATTTTTTCTCATCAAGATACAACTGTACCCTGTTCTGTATTACCGCAGCAGCCTCAGCAGCACTATTCTGACCTGAAATGAAGCTCATCGCCTCTTCATAGACTATATTGTAAACTGCCATATCATATTGCTTATAGCCCGATGCTGTGTAAGCAAGCTCGCGAAGGGTATCAGCCTGTTTGGATGTAAGATTGCTGCTAAGAGGGTTATGCCCCTTTACGCCGTCCTCATATTCATGCATGGCAGCATATAGCTGTGTCTCGAATTTATCTTCAAATACCG
>DNFT01000041.1 GCA_003486385.1 Eubacterium sp.
TGTTCTTAGAACTCTGTTCACATACTAGCCTGAACCGGCACGGATGCCGGTTCAGAAGCAATGCATACAAGGATGTATGCCTGCTTCGGTGGCGGACGTTTAGAAAGCCTATTTCAGAGTTCTTAGAACATCTTGCTTCGGACAATGGAGCTGATATACATAAACATAATACGTTATACACTCACAGATTGGAGAATCATTATGTCATGGATTGAGAATATGAGCATAAATATATTTCCGATGGTTCTTGTCATGGTTGTTTTTGTCAGCAACAGATTTAAGTTTGGAAAGACAATCAGTGCAAGAGTATTCGACCTGATCATTGTGTTTGATTTTTTCCTTATGCTTGTAGATATCGTAGGGGTTGCCGTGACTGATGCCGTGTTTACCGGCATTGCCGGGAGTGTGTGGATTATAAATGTTGTAAGAATGCTTCTCACGGTGCTGCTTACAGGTACCTGGTTTATATATGTATGCCTGAAAATATCAATGGATGGTGCGGACAGAAGAGTGTGGGCTGCGGTGTATGCGTCATTATCGCTGATGGCAATAGTATGCTTTGTGGTGTTGCTTATACCGCATAGTTATCTGGGTGCCTATGGACTTCAGAATGCCGGAAGGGGGCTAAGGGTATGCTATCGCGGAATCAGTTATTATGGTATTGCCATGTTTGCATGCAGTGCGGCGGTAGCAGTGTATGGGATTGTGCACGAAAGAGATAAAGAGCTTAGAAGATTGTGTATATATCTTATGCTGTTTAGTGCACTGCCTGTTTTGGGAGTGGTTCTCCAGAGCATTAACCAGAACTTGAGAACCTCTTCACCATGCCTTTCGCTGGCGGTTCTGTATGTGTATTTGACAATGCAGAACAAGAAGGTCATAACGGACGGACTTACCGGGATAAATAATAGACGTGAGCTGGATGCTTACCTTGAGAGAAGGCTGAAGCAGCGGACAGAATGGGGAATGCTTCTCATAGATGTGGATGATTTTAAGAAGATAAATGATACAATAGGACATAAAATAGGAGACGAGGCATTATGGCATGTCGCTGATATTCTTCGTACTGAATTTTCGGGGGACGGCTGCTTTGTGGCAAGATACGGAGGGGATGAATTTGTTATATGCGGCGAATGGAAGAACAGGGCTGAGTTAGAGCAGTGCATTGCATCAATTCAGAAGAGAGTGGACAGCTTTAATATGGAAAAGGAAAGGAATTATAAGCTTTCACTGAGCGTTGGAGCGGCATTGTGGAGCGAGTGTGCAGACAGTGAAGCATCTATAGTTGAACTTGCCGATAGGAGCATGTATAAGCAGAAACAGATACATAAGGAACGGAGGAACGCCGGTAGTGAGCAATATAGTATATATTCAGGTTAGCATATTCCCTATAGCAGCACTGCTTGCGGTTATGGATAATCTTAAGCGCGATATGTCATTTTCATGGAGACGCCGCTGCCTTGAAAGCATAATGAAGCTCATGGTGTGTATAATGATATTTAATGTAGTGTGCTGGTGCCTGAACGGACGGGAGGGGAGCTTAGCCAAGGGCATACTGTGGGTCGGAAACACGGCATATTATGTATTTATGCTGTATATGGCATTTCTATGGTTTCTGTATGTGTATGATAAAGTGACGAACGGAAATGGACAGATGGGAATATCCATGTTTGTGAAGGCTGTTCCGCTTGTTGTAAGTCTTGTCATATTGGCGGCCGGAATGGTAAGACCGATGATATTTTATATAGATGATGAAAATTTATATCAGCGCGGACCTCTTCATATTATAAGTACAGTTGTTGCCGCAGGGTATATTTCTGCGGCATGTATTCTGGCATTTGTTGGGATGCTTAGGACGCAGGAACGAGAAGAGAAAAGACAGTATGGATATCTGGTGTTTTTTGGTGTGTTCCCTCTGATTGGTGGTATTGTTCAGATGCTTTTGTATGGCACTGATCTTTTATGGCCTATGACGAGTGTGGCACTTGTGATGGTGTATATTAATATTCAGCAGCAGAATGTCAGCCGTGACGGCATGACAGGGCTTAATAACAGGCGAAGGCTTGACCAGTATATAGATGTGCTTTCCAAGGAACATATTAAGGAGCCGTTATGCTACAGTATAATGGACATCGATTATTTCAAGGAAATTAATGATAATTTTGGACATCAGACAGGTGATAAGGTGCTGTGTCTTGTGGCGGCTGCACTTAAAAAAGTGTATGGAAATACCAGAAGCTTTATCGCAAGGTATGGAGGAGACGAATTCGTGATAATATCACGCGGATTTGACAGGGAGCAGGCAGAGCACTATCGCGGAAGGCTTGAGAGAATGCTTAAGGATATAGAATGTGTGGAGTTAGAGAACGGGGGACTGGAGATAAGTATGGGCTGCGCGCATTACGGCGAAGAAGGCTGTAAGCAGGTTCGGGATATGCTGGAGCTTGCGGATATGCGTATGTATGAGATAAAAAATGAGCACCATAATAACAATGCTGCTTTAAAGTGGCAGAAAAGAGGATAGAAATGGCAGAGAAATTACTTTTCAGAAAAGATGTAAAGAAGGAACTTACATGGGATTTGTCACTCATATATAAGGATGAGGATGCTCTTATGGCTGATGCAGCGAGGCTGGAGAGCCTTACAGCACAGCTTGAGAAAGATTATAAAGGCAGGCTTGACAGTGCAGACAGGATAAATGAATGTCTTGATAAACTGCGCGAAATATATGGAATAGTGACATTGGTTGGAAATTATTGTGAGCTTGCAACGTCGGTGGATTATTATGATACACACAATATGGAGCTTGCAGGCAGGATGAACCGCAGGATTTCAGAGTGCATGAGTTCATTAAGCTTTATAGACAGTGAATTGTCAGCTAAGAGCGATGAACTGATCAACGAGGCAGCACAGGCTTCAAAGGAGAATGCCAATTACTTAAAAGAAGTGCTAAGGGGAAAGCCGCACCTCTTAAGCCCTGAGACGGAGAAGGTGCTCAAGGCTCTGTCACAGACAACGGGAGCACCTTATGAGATATATAATACAGCCAAGCTTGCGGATATGAAATTCCCGGACTTTGAGGTTGATGGGAAGAAGTATCCTCTGGGATACTCACTCTTTGAGGATGATTATGAGTATGATGAGAGAACGGATGTCAGAAGAGCTGCATTTGCCGCATTTTCAGCTAAGCTTCATGATTATGAGAATGTGACCGCGGCAGCTTACAACACGGCTGTGCAGTATGAGAAGACAATGTCCGATTTAAGAGGCTTTGACAATGTGTTTGACAGCCTGCTTTTTGGACAGCATGTTGATAGGACGCTTTATAACAGACAGATTGACCTCATTATGGATAAGCTTGCGCCGCACATGAGAAAATATGCGAAGCTTCTCGGAAGGGTTCATAAGCTTGACAAGGTTACATACGCAGATTTGAAGCTTCCTGTTGACCCTGAGTATTCACCTAAGCTCACAATCGAGGAATCCAAGGACTATGTCACAAAGGGACTTTCCATTCTTGGAGAGGACTATGTGAATATGGTGGAGAGAGCCTACACAGAGCGCTGGTTTGATTTTGCACAGAATCAGGGAAAATCGACAGGTGGTTTCTGTGCCAGTCCTTACGGAAAGAATTCGTTCATACTTCTTAGCTGGAACGGAAGAATGTCCGATGTGTTTACCATAGCGCATGAGCTTGGACATGCCGGACATTTTAAGGCATGCAATGCCGCCCAGTCGATTTTTGACACAGATGTATCTACATACTTTGTTGAGAGCCCGTCTACAATGAATGAGCTGCTGCTTGGACATTATCTGTTAAAGACGAGTGATGATAAGCGTTTCCGCCGCTGGGTACTTTCTAACATGATTGGAAATACCTATTATCACAACTTTGTAACACATCTTCTTGAGGCTGCATATCAGAGAGAGGTATATAAAAAGGTTGAGGATGGCGCAGGTGTTCAGGCTGAGACGTTGAGTGCGATAATGAAGGATGTGCTTACTAAGTTCTGGGGTGATGCGGTTGAACTCACGGATGGTGCAGAGCTTACATGGATGAGACAGCCTCATTATTATATGGGGTTATACTCATATACCTACAGCGCGGGACTTACGATTGCAACGCAGGTATGTAAGAGAATAGAGAATGAGGGACGGACAGCGGTGGATGACTGGAAGAGAGTTCTTAAGGCGGGCGGAACAAAGACTCCTGTTGAGCTTGCCGCCATGGCTGGAATCGACATAACAACAGATGCACCTTTGCTTGATACGATTGAGACTATAGGTGCGATGATTGATGAGATATGTGAGCTCACGGAAGAGCTTGATGAGAAGTAGGACGGTGAAATCCCACTACTGTCAGGCAGTAAATGTGAACAGGACAGCTGTACGGAAATAATGCAGCCGGGTGGGTATAATTTGGCAGGTAACTGCACAGATGTTTACCGTAATATCTGAGTTTTGCAATTGCCTGATATTGTTTAGTCAGGAAAGGAGACGGGCATTGTGGATAAGAAGCAGCTTGCACTTGATATAATTGAAAGACTGAAAAAAGAATATCCGGATGCCGGATGTTCGTTGGAATACAGCGAAGCGTGGAAGCTTCTTGTCAGCGTGCGCCTTGCAGCCCAGTGCACTGATGCCAGGGTGAATGTGGTCGTTCAGGATTTATACGCACATTACCCGGATGTAAATGCGCTTGCGGATGCACCTGTTGAGGAGCTTGAGAAGCTGGTAAGACCTTGTGGACTTGGCAACAGCAAGGCAAGGGATATAAGTGCCTGTATGAGAATGCTGCGGGATAAGTACAATGGTCAGGTTCCGGAGGATTTCGACAAGCTTATGGAGCTTCCGGGAGTTGGAAGAAAGAGCGCGAACCTTATTATGGGCGATGTATTTGGCAGACCTGCAATAGTTACCGACACTCATTGCATCCGTCTGGTAAACCGCATGGGTCTTGTGGATGGAATAAAGGAGCCGAAGAAGGTTGAGATGGAGCTGTGGAAGCTAATACCTCCTGAGGAAGGGAATGATTTCTGCCACAGGCTTGTAGAGCACGGAAGGGCGGTGTGCACGGCACGGACGAAGCCGTACTGCGATAAGTGCTGCCTTAAAGACATTTGCGCGAAAAATATATAATAGGTAACTGCGTAACCAAGTGTGTAATTATCGTACGTTGTGTACCGGTAAAATTATACAAATGTTTACCGGCAGCTTCGGGTTTCGCAATTACTAAAATAGTATAATTTTGAGAGGTGGATATATGTCAGGTGTGGAGTCGCGTGGCATGCCGGTACAGAAGCCGCACGCGGGTGGAAAGGATTTCTCAAAAGGGAAAATATGGAGCAATATAATGGTTCAGGCTGTGCCACTTATACTGGCACAGCTTGTGCAGCTTTTATACAATGTCGTTGATAGAATATATATAGGACATCTTCCGGGAGCGGACAGTCTTGCTCTTACAGGTGTTGGGCTTGCATTTCCGCTTACAACGCTTATCGCTGCATTCACGAATCTGTTCGGGATGGGCGGCGCACCGCTGTTTTCCATAGAGCGGGGCGCAGGGAATGATGAGAAGGCGGAAAGGATACTTGGAAACACCTTTTCAATGCTTTTTGCAAGTTCATTTATAATATTTATCCTGTGCTATGTATTCAGAAAACCTGTGCTGTATCTTTTTGGCGCGAGTGATGCCTCGTATGTATACGCGGACGAATATTTAAAAATATATCTTCTGGGCACGACATTCACTATGCTTGCGACAGGACTGAATGGATTTATAAATGCTCAGGGGTTTCCGCGGACAGGAATGATGACAACGCTTATAGGAGCTGTGCTTAATCTGGTTTTAGACCCACTGTTTATTTTTGTGCTTCACATGGGGGTCGGTGGGGCGGCACTTGCAACCATTATAAGTCAGGGTGTATCGGCAGCGTGGGTTTTGAGATTCCTTATAAGCAGAAGAGGAAGGGCTGCGTATCATATAAGACTGTCCTGCCTTAGACCGGATTTAAAGCTTGTGGGGGATATAACCGCACTCGGAATGGCTGGATTTATCATGCAGGGGACGAACTGTCTGGTTCAGGTGGTCTGCAACGCGACGCTCAAGGTGTTTGGCGGAGATTTATATGTCGGGATAATGACGGTCATCAATTCGGTGCGTGAGATAATGTCGCTTCCGGTCAGCGGACTTACCAGCGGTTCACAGCCGGTGTTAGGATATAACTACGGAGCGAAAAAATATGACAGGGTGAGGAGCGGAATTAAATTCACGTCGGCGATAGGAATAGGCTACACGGCACTTGCATGGATTATAGTTCTTCTTATTCCGCAGCAGCTGATGGGAATATTTACAGATGATTCTCAGACAATAATATATGGAGCAGAGGCGCTTAAGACATACTTCTTCGGTTTTGTATTTATGTCATTTATGTTTACCGGGCAGTCGACATTTACAGCGCTTGGATATTCAAAGCATGCGATATTCTTCTCACTTTTAAGAAAAGTGATTATCGTCACACCGCTTGCAATAATTCTGCCGCGAATAGGGTTTGGAGTGATGGGAGTATTTCTGTCAGAGCCGATATCCAATGTGATTGGTGGACTTGCAAGCTTCCTAACCATGTATTTTACCGTATACAGGAAGCTGAAACCGCAGAATACAGCTTTGCCGGAGAGATAACGGACTAATTGAAGGCAATTGCTTATCCGGAAATTTGAGTTTCGCAATTATCTGAAAGCAGTTTATCAAAAAAAGGTGAATGCCGCACAGGAAAGTGACGACATTCACCTTTTTCGATTAGTCTACATCCACAACACGGATCATGTTGGTTGCGCCTGCGATTCTGAGAGGGAAACCAGCAACGATGACAACGCGGTTGCCGGATTTAATGACACCGGCGGTCTTACACTTATTGATTACCTCGTTGATAAGAGCTTCACCATCCTCCTGCTCTGTGATAAGAACAGGTGTAACTCCCCACATGAGAGAGGTCTCACGGCACACGCGCTCATTGGTTGAGCAGCCGATAATATTTATGTTAGGACGGAAACCGGATACCTTGCGGATTGTGCTTCCGCTTAAGGAAACCGGAATAATGGCATCAGCATTGATTACGCTTGCGATAGAGCATGCTGCACATGCGATTGAGGAGGCCAGGTTGCTTCCGTTGTAGGTTATCTCGAATTTACCGGTAGTTGTAGTCTTTTCAATCTCATGGCAGATTCTGCTCATAGTCTTAACCGCTTCTACAGGGTAGTCGCCGGCAGCACTCTCACCTGAGAGCATTACGGCTGATGTCTGGTCAAAGATTGCATTCGCAACATCATTGACCTCTGCACGGGTAGGGCGGGGATTATGAGTCATGCTCTCAAGCATCTGGGTTGCTACGATTACGAACTTACCTGACTTAAGGCACTTGCTTATCATATCCTTCTGTACAACAGGAACCTTTTCAAAAGGAATTTCAACACCCATATCTCCTCTTGCTACCATGATTCCGTCAGCAACATCGATAATTGCATCAAGATTCTCAACACCCTCCTGGCTCTCAATCTTGGCAATGAGCTTGGAGGTATTGTTATGCTCCTTCTGAAGTCGGCGGACTTCAAGAACATCCTCTGCACAGCGGACGAAGCTGAGTGCGAAGAAGTCAAAGCCGGTCTTCATGGCAAATTCTAAATCCCTCCTGTCAACATCGCTGAGGAATGGAAGGGATAAATGAACCCCCGGAACATTGATAGCCTTGCGGTCTGATATTACGCCGCCATTGATGACACGGCATACAATATCTGTGTCACCAACCTTCTCAACCTTGAGTTCAATAAGACCATCATTTACAAGTATGCTTGTACCTATCTGGACATCATTGATAAGATTTTTATATGAAATTGAGCCTATAGTATTATTGCCAAGAATTTCTCTTGTGGTGAGTGTAAATAAGTCACCATCGTTAATGGTCACCTTACTACCTTCAAAAAGACGGAAACGAATCTCAGGACCTTTTGAATCGAAGAGAGTAGCTACCGGAAGCTTAAGTTCATCACGAACCTTCACAACGCGGTTATATCTGCCTAAGTGTTCCTCATAGCTTCCGTGTGAAAAGTTAAAACGTGCAACATTCATGCCGTTTTCCATCATTTTTCTGAGAGTCTCCTCATTATCACATGCCGGACCCATGGTACACACTAATCTTGTCTTCTTTAACATTAAAAATAAATCCTCCTTATTAAACTGTCCCGGCTATTATAACATAACAGACACTAAAATGAAAGCGCATTCATGTTTCTTTGCATTATCTTTACCTTACTGTTTCATTTTTAAGTTTTTTCATGGCGAATTTTTCATGATACATCATTTTGTCCGCACGTCTCAGCGTATCACCGATATCATAGTCCTCGTCTGAGTTGTACATCTCGCAGCCGCATGCTATATGCAGAGGAAAGCTGTCCGGATGTGCGGCATTATAATCTGCGAGCAGCCTTTTAAAGCTTTTGATACAGTCGCGGCACTTGTCAATAGATATGCCGTGTAATAAAGCGCAGAATTCATCACCACCAATTCTGTAGCAGTTACCGAAGCCTCCGAAGGCTTTTTTTATCAGCCTGGCACTCTCAATAATATATGAGTCACCATGGTCATGTCCGAGGCTGTCGTTACATTGCTTGAGGTTGTTAAGGTCGAACATGACAATTATATGTCCCTCGGGCTTAAAATTGCTGCTGCCGGTATATTCTGCATAAGCAGTTCTGTTAAAAAGCCCGGTGAGCTGGTCATGATAGGCCATTTCCTCGAAGGCTTTTGCCTGACTTCCAATCTCCATAAGTGCCTTGGCTTCTTTAAGTGAGGTCATTCCAAGTGCAATTATATAGATTAGAAGACATGTGATTCCAAGAAATGACGGAAAGGCACCGTTTGTCAGGTAGTAGGCAAGTATGTCGGCTGACAGCCCGCCAAGGCAGGCAAATGAGCATATAAATGAAAGCTTGATTTTAGGGTTCCATCCGTAACAGGTTACTTCTCTGTAATACATAATGAACACCACGGGGATATTAGAGAGCATCACGGCATGTACAAGCCAGAGAGTATCACGTATATCCACAACGGCATTCATCTGCAGTACCATAATTATGACAAGCACCAGAAGGTTAAATATGCATGGGACATTCCAAAGAGGATTGTTTTTTTCCGTAAATGAGTTTCTTAAAAAGCTTATGAAGGGAATGCTCATCAACAGCAGACAGGAGTATGCTGTGTATGATATAAATACCGGGTTTTTTATAATTGTGGCCGTATAGTCAAGGTCCATAAACTTCCATATGCCGATAAGGATGGAAAAGAAACCTATCATAATCAGACTCTTATCAATATGTCTGTTTCTTGAGTTTATAAGTGTAAAAATTATGAAGAATAAGCCTGCAAGCACCGCGATGAAGCATGTAAAATATATAATAATGTAACGGACCAGCAGGTGTTCATATATCCTGAATTGTGAACCAAGATAAAAAATAGGATGGGTGTTAACCATGCTTTTATAAAGCGGTGTAAGGACAACTCTGACTGTCTTTCCTGCATCGTCGTCACAAACAGGAATCACACACCAGTTAGCACCGGTGGTTTTTATAAATGAACTGTCATCCGGTGAGAGCGAATATATAAGCTCAGAATCGAGGTATACTTCGACCTTTTCATGTTTTACGAAAAAGATAAGATTGGAATTGTTAGCCGGAAGAGCCGGCAGTGGAAAAGACAGCTCATTATATAGCTTTAAAGGGGCATTATCGTCAGTCTCCGTCCGGAAGGTATCTGCTGTAATGACGCAGTATGAATCAGTTGGTCTGGCGGCTGATATGTTTATATGGAAACGTGAGCCGATATATGCGAGCATACATATCAGAGCAAGGAGACAGGTACCGTAAGCAGTGTATATTATATATTTTATTTTCTCATTATTTTTTTCTTTCAATGCAGCCTCCTATGGATATATTTAATATCGAATGCTATTGGCAGAGCCGGTGAAAATCATCGGTTAAGCCTTCGTGGTTTAATCTAAATATACAGAATTATTATATCATTGAACAGGCAGAAATAAAATACATTTTTTATACGTGTGCGGTTTTCAGGTTATATATTGGCATTACATGGTGTTGGGGACAAAACATGTGCTATAAACTTAGCGTGTATAACGTATTATATTTATGCATATCACGACTTTTGGTAGAAGCTTAGATGTTCTTAGAACTCTGCTTAATACCTAGCCAAAAGCAGCACGGATGCTGCTTTTGAA
>DNFT01000089.1 GCA_003486385.1 Eubacterium sp.
TTATGCATATCACGACTTTTGGGAGAAGCTTAGATGTTCTTAGAACTCTGCTAAGTCCCCAACCAAAAGCAGCACGGATGCTGCTTTAGAGTCAATGCATACAAGGATGTATGCTTTGCCTCGGTGGCGGACGTATAAAACACCTTAATCAGAGTTCTTAGAACATCTTGCTTCGCACAACGGAGCTGATATGTATAAACATTATACGTTATACACTCATAGATTAAATAGGCATGTTTTGGCACCCGCAGCCTTATAGATAATTAAAAGCTATCCCAGCACGAAGTACGTCACAAGCCACTGCCCGTTAACCTTTTTGAAGAGCCACTGACAGACGAACTCCTCATCCTCCGTAGTCTTTGAATCCGCCTTGCGGATATTTATTGTGCTTCTGCATGAAAAATAGCTCTCATTATAGTACATAAACTCGTCATAGCTCTCCTCTAATATCTCCACAGTCTCAGGAACCCATGCCCATGCAAGAGTCGACTGGGCATTGTACAGAAGCCTTTCTGCCTCCGAGCCATCCTCCATCATAACCGCAACCGAATCCACCGATGCCTTGCGGTAGATGTGGTACACATATGTTTCACAGAAGCTCTGCACCATATCCTGCACACCTGCGATAAACTCAGGTGAAGCCGTTGTCTCATAGTCCTTCAAACCATTTCCGGCGTCAGCGTAATCTGCTGTGACATCATTTCCCTGCGCGTCAATCACACTGACCTGCGGCTCCTGCACCAGCTCCCCGGCATAGTACACCTTGTAGTTGAAGCTGACCCCGGTAAGCTCATACGCCATATCGCTGACAGCATTGTCTATCACGCCGCCTGTAATATATTCTCTCTCATCCAGCTTAATGCCGTTGATGTATACATCCATGTCATCCATGACTCTCACATACACTTCATGGTAATCATAGATATTTTCCGATATGGCAATGTCCTTAATCTCCCACTTATTAAAGCCGAAGGAATCCTTCTCGCCTGCCGCCTTTAAAGAAACGATTGCGAGCAGCTCGCCTTCATCCGTATCGGCTGCCTCACTATCGAATGCCATGACATTATATACAGGACGCGCGTCGTTGTACAGCTCATCATTCTTAATATATCTGACATTCTTATTCTGCAGATATCCCTTATAGAAATCCTTGTACTGCTCTATAGTCTCGAATCTGCTGGAAATATCAAGCTGCTGGGTATCTATTACATCGCCTATTTTGTCTGCGGTGAACAGCTCCATATTTTCCTGCATTGCAAGCTCCGGTGCTCCTGCAGCCTTCGCCGCATCATAATCCCTCTGGTAATTAGAAAGATTTTTCCATAATACTACGCACAACACAACCGTCAAAACCGCCCATAATGCGGTGTATGTCCCAAGGAAATATCTAAACGATGAATTTTTCCCATGTCTCTTTTTCCTTTTTCCCGCTATGACCGCATTATGTCTGCTGCTTTTACCTGACACCGAACTGCTCCTGCGCCTTCTTACAGGTGCTTTTTCTTCATTTCTTACCGGCTTATCATTCTTATTGCTTCTGTCCATTCCTGCACCCTTCCCTTACCTGATTACAATAGCTGTCGGTATCCCGCGCGCACCGTATATCGATGAAATCTTATTGTATATCTCACCGCCGTAGTAAAATACAGTCGAACCGCCGCCGTCAAGGTTAGCCGCATTCACCGCATTGAAATCCAGAAATACGTTTATAAGGTCATTCAATGTCGCCCCGAGACTGTGTGTCTGCCTGCCGTCTATTATGAGCAGAAGCACCGCTCCGTCCTCCCTCTGGCCTATGGCAGTTCTGGGGTTCACACCGCCGCCTGTTCCGGTAACATTCGCCGGCACACCATTCACAATCAGGAGCGGTCCCCATGACACGGCATCCCTCACACCTGAGTCTAACGCCTGCTGTCCTGTCATATTTCCTATGATAAATATATCGTTCTCATCAAATCCTATAATCTCGTAGGAGGTATTCAAATCACCGTACTTTAACTCTCCCTCCGAGATAACTATTCCCAGCGGAGTTCCGCCGTTCCCGACTCCTCCTATATCCTCGAAGCCGCCTGCGTTTGAAGCCGCTGTAGCGCCGTATCTCTCACATATCTCCGGGACACTAAGCCCCGCCGAACCATCATACTTATCCGAGGATGTTCCGACAAACACGCGCGATGGGTCATTAATCACTATCATGGTTCCGGCATAGGTAGCGCCCTTTACCGGATGAAACTCCAAGCCATCCGCATATACGACTCCATCCTCTTTATCCTCATCGCTGATTGTGAAATCCTTCCTGTCCCCTGCTGCATCCCTGTCAATCTTAATTAACGATGTATCCACCGCCTCATCAAGGTACTTTACCTTGTTTCCCTCCTCAATCGCCGCTATTTCTGCCTTAGAGCAGTATATATTGGCCAAAAAACCTGCCATGCTCGTCTCACGCACGGACAGCACAAAAAGATTCTTTGCCTGTTCCGATGGGCCCTTTGTAACTACCCACATAACACAGTACAAGCAAAGCACCAGCATAAGAAGTGTAACTCCTATAAAACCTAATATTCTGAGAATAATCTTTTTCATATCTGTTTTTCCTTCTCTTTCTCCTCACTGTCAATCTGCTTTTCTTTTGCCTTTTCAAGCCTGAGCTGCTTAAAAAATGCCTGCATCATATCACGGCATTCCTCCATGAGAACCCCCTTTGTTATATCGACGCGATGGTTGAAGCCCTCCATCTGAAGAATATTTATGACCGACCCCGCACAGCCCGCCTTGGCATTCATTGTTCCTATCACAACCCGCGGAATACGTGCCTGAACGATTGCCCCTGAACACATCTGGCATGGCTCTAACGTGACATACATGGTACAGTCCTCGAGCCTCCAGTCGCCAATCACCCTGCTTGCCTTTTTTATAGCGGCAATCTCAGCGTGCGCAAGCGTACTCTTATCAGTGTTTCTCCTGTTATAGCCGCGGGCTATTATTTTTCCATCGCAGACAATAACACAGCCTATCGGCACCTCTTTAAGCTTAGCTGCCTTTTTCGCCTGGCGTATCGCCTCTTTCATATATCTTATATCATCCGGATTATTATTTTCCAATTCTTGCATAGATTGCATGGTCATGCCACCTTCCCTTTAACATTGCATAATCACGCGCAATTCCTTCATACTCAAAACCGCACTTTTCAAGCACCCTTATCGATGCTGTATTATCAGGCTGCACATACGCCACAATTCTGTGAAGCTCCTCATCCGTGATTGCCTCATCCGTCAGTCTTTTCACTGCCTGAGTGGCATAGCCTTTTCCCGTGTATTCGGGCAGAAGCTTATATCCTATCGTTGCCGACATGAAGCTCCCCCTGACAATGTTTCTGATTGCCGCAGTGCCTATTATGCGCCAAGGATTCCCTTTTTCATATATATAGTATCTTGCGCTTCTTCCCGCGATATAACTCTTCTCTTCATATTCAAGCAATCTTTTATGATAATCTTTAGTGTAAAATCCATCTATCCGGTCCGGCTCCATTGCGCCAAAATAGGAATCTCCCTCTATATAGAATTCCAGAACATCCCTGCTGTATTTCTCATCTAATATTTTTAAAACCAGATTCTCTGTCTCATACTGAAAAAGCATAGTGAGCCTCCCATGCATATTATAAACAATACGCTCCCTTTGCGCAACTTCTGTTTTACCACTACCACTAACCCTGACGTGACATGTGCTCCCACAAAAAAAGGATGAGCCTTATAATCTGCTCATCCAGGATATCTAAAACATATTCCGATATGTACCTTAACCTCAAGTAAATTAAATCAGTGTTATCCATGCCAATTAAAATCATGCTTTTATGGGGCTGCTGCCTGATCACAGCACCCCCGCCTCACCTTGTACCAGTCATTAAAAATGACAACATCCATGCCATCGGTATTATTCATTATATTGTCATATACCTTAACAAGATATTACTAACCAAACAATGCTGTAATTATGCGTTCTTAATAAGCTCTCTGATCTTATCTGCCTCTTCCTTGGAAATCTTTCTGTCCTCAAGATATGAAGCAAGATATGCTGATGGCTTGCCGTCAAACCAGAAGTCTGTATCGTCCTGGATAACCTTGCGTCTGTAATCCTCCTCTGTGCGAAGTGCCTTCGCAAAAGACATCTTTCCAATACGGTATGTCTCTACAAACTTCTTATCCTTAAGCTTGGAAAGGAATGTTACAACTGTGGTTCTGGCATAATTCTTGCCATACTCCTCATTAAGCTTAACTATCAAAGTCTGTACAGGGATATCACCTTCATAAGCCCAAATCTGTCTCATTATTAAAGTTTCGCATACGCTTAACTCTGTAAATACTGTTCTTTTACTCATGTGTATCCTCCAAACTTATTTCTTATTTTACCGATATGAGTATTATACTAACAACATTCAATCTTTGCAACATATATTTTCGTCACTTTTACTGATTTTTCGATATATATTACATATAATTTGCTTTTATGGATACCAGTTTATGTAAAAATTCGTGAGCTTATTGTGACCCTCCTTTTTCAGCTGTACTGATATTCCTTATACCAATAACCAAAATGATTCATGCACACATCGCTTCTCATACTGAACTTAAACTTCTCGAATCCAAACATATTCGCAGTGATTTTTTCTCTTCTGTTATAAATGCCCGGAACCCCTATAACCAGCGTGTTTCCGTCCTTTTTCCCCAGCAGGAGATGATGAAAATTGAAATATCCATGGTTTACAAAGCTGTTGTTTATAAGGCTGTTATCCTTAGTATCTATCTTCGGAAGTTCATCAAGACCTATGTCAACACAGTCATAAATATCATCCTCCGAGAAAGCAAGTACCGGCTCTTTTCCATCAAAAAGCATATCTAATTTTGAATGCTTTCCGGGATATTCCGTCTCCTCCGATGCATGCAATTCCTGTTCATTCTTTACCGTTTCTTTACCTGCAGTTTCTTCATTTGTCATTGCGCTGTCCATTTCAGGAGCATTTTCTGACCGTGTTATCCTCTCTCCATCTGATATATACACCATTTTTATCGGCTTTTCCCACACCGGAGGTTCAATGGTGGCAGCGACACCTCTGCTTTCCGGTTCCTTTCCGACACTTACATTGGCTGCATTATCCTCACCGGTCTGCTTTCCGGTTACGGCTTTGACAGCAGCTTCTCCTACCTTCTGTTCCCCTGTCTCACGCTCATTTACTGCGCGCTCTTTCTCTGCGCGCTCTTTCTCTGCGCGCTCCGCTTCCCTTGCAGACAGCGCCGCCTTATATGCCTCCATGCCCATGACGCTCTTAGTGTCAAACGGCATGTCATCCCACTGGCTGGCAAACATCCTCTCACCCGGCTTACCGCCAATGTACAGCCCACATATATCGTCAAACGGTATCTCTATATCCGCCAGCGGCTCTGCGGCAAAGAACTGCCCCATTCCGCTCTTTATAACCATATCACCCATACATATTCCGACTATATTGCCATCACGCCTCACAAAAAAATATACCTTGTAATTCTCCTCCTGTGAGTACGCCCCCTTAAGGTTAATCCACAGCTTCACAGTCTCCCCTCTGCACTCAGTCTTGGCAAATCCTACATTCTTATTCTTAATTCCGTTGTCATACGCATACATGTAGGAAATAAATCGTCTGTATTCTGACAAAAAAATCACTCTCCTCCCCTTTTGCTGAGGCGTGCAGGCGCATACACCCCTGAACACCCTCGCATTTTATAATATGCGCAGCAGACGAAAAATATGAATGATTTTTTATAGTATGATTCGGGTGTAAAATCATGCCAATTTAATCTTTAAGTGTATAACGTATTATATTTATACATATCAGCTCCATTGTCCGAAGCAAGATGTTCTAAGAACTCTGAAATAGGCTTTCTAAACGTCCGCCACCGAAGCAGGCATACATCCTTGTATGCATTGCTTCTGAACCGGCATCCGTGCCGGTTCAGGCTAGTATGTGAACAGAGTTCTAAGAACA
>DNFT01000072.1 GCA_003486385.1 Eubacterium sp.
TTCTGATACTTTATTAATATTGGAATACTTATTATTAACAACATCTGACATTCCCCTACTTCTTACCTCATTTAACGCTTTTTATTTATAACCATTCCCCTGCGTGAACACCGGTGGATCATAGTCCATCGGTTTGGCAGAAAGTTTCAACTTGAAATCACAATAATCACCATCATCAAAGCAGGTATGCTCTCTGTACAGTGGGGCACCCAGAATACCGAACATGACATAATCCAGATTACAGAGGTAAGGCATGTATTCTTCATATCCGTATTTTTTTGCAAAATCCGCTAGCGGACAAACGAGGTTGTGATAACTGAAATCATACCCCTTTTCTGGTGGAATCTGTGTCTGTGTCTCGAAACTTCCGGGATTCTGCGCAGCGTTTAATGCATTCTTCCTATCCTTTTTTAGGAACATTTTTGTAAGGAATCGGGGATTAGTAAAGATTTTACCCATCATGCTCCGTAAAAAAGACGGAATCTTTGTAAACTGACGCTCATAAATCAGAATCATCAGGTGACCGCTCTGCTCTGTCGTAACACCATATTTTTTTAATACTTCACCCATGCTCACAAACATGTAAGCTCCGATAAGGTTCTTTGTTCCGCTGGCAGCATCTCCGCCAATGTAGGTGAATCTTTCTAACATCTCCACCTGATAGTTTGTCCAAATTTCTTGAATGAGGGCATCATAAGACTGCCCAGTAAGCGACTCTAGTTCATAGCTGATATAATTCATGTAAGAATTTAAAGTTTTATGCCATTTTTTTAGATTTTTTTGGTAATATCCGTGCATACATTTTCTTCTCCTATATTACCGCAATTGGCCTGTTTTCTTTATAAAAATTCACCTTTAACTTGAATATTCATTCTACAGAGACTAAAGTCATATAGCGTAAAGACCCATTCGTTAAGCTAAAAATGAAAACAGAATCCTCACATGGAATATACTAAACAACAGTGCACTAAAAAGCAATAGACAGAAAGCAATTTTATGGCAGGTCGGATGAAATTCCTGCATCTGACAAAAAGGAAAATTATCAAATTGAGTGATATAAAACCAAACTTTTCAGAACTCGCACGGTTTTATGATCTGGATCGCAGGACTGTCAAAAAGTATTATGATGGATATGAAGGCAAAGCTGCTCACAGAGATAAACCAAGCAAACTGGATAAACATTATGATCTCATCAAACAAAAGCTTTCTATCAGAGGTTCGAATGTCCGCACTGTGTATGAGTTCATTCTTTCTGAGAGGGTGTCTGATATTCGGCTCTCTCACTTTCCGGGGTGAGGTTGCTTACCGCATATAAAAAGTTCATTCCTGCATTCTCGGCCACCTTCCCATCAGAACCATACTCATTTCCTACCATAAGACATTTCTCTGGTGTAATGTCAGCCTCAGGATACTTTGCAAACAGATAAGCTGCAAATTCCGCATCCGGTTTCTTAAAGCCTGCATCCGATGATATAGCTATTCCGTCAAAATACCTTACAAGACCAAGCTGCTCAAGCTCCGGCATAGTGAATATTGCCTGTGCGTTGGACAGAAGCCATACCTTCACTCCCTGCCTGTTAAGCTCCCCAAGCATATCATACACGCCATCATACACCTTAAAGTACGCTCTCGACTCTGCCCTGAAAATATAGCCGAACACATCTGAGAATTCTCTGGTAACCATGCTGTTTTTTAATGTACACAGCTCATAAAATACATCGGAAATATTAATTTCAATCTTATTGTCCGGGTATCTGTTCTGAAGAAGGCTGCTATATTTTCTGCATAGACGCATGTACTCTCTCTTCAATTCCTTGTGCTCATAATGAACTCCATGTCGTCTCAGAAACTTGGCAAGCTTCTTCCAGAAGTTCTTCTCCTCCTCGTCCGTATGTATATCTACCAAGGTTCCGTACAAATCAAACACAGCATGCTTAGCACCGGTCCGCTCTACTTCATTTATGACGGAATCCCTGATATCCGCAATGTTGCATATTGTCATGTTGACCTCCATATTCTTATGATTTATCTATTTTTCTGTCTATGTGCGTTTTTCTTTTATAATAAGTATAAAAGCAAGCCCTTAAGCCTGCTTTTATATAGGGTACAATATTCAAACTATGAAAGCTTCCAGATGTCCTTGTTATACTCCGCAATGGTTCTGTCCGATGAGAAGAAGCCTGCATTTGCTATATTGTGAAGCATCTTCTTAGCCCAGCTCATTCTGTCCTCATAATCAGCGAATGCCTTATCCTTAACCTTGATGTACTCCTCAAGGTCTAAGAGTGTCATGAACCAGTCCTTGTTGAGAAGCTCATTGTAAAGGCGCTCAAGGTTCTCCTCATTGCCGATTGCAAGAAGCTCATCACTCACGATGAAATCAACCGCATCCTTTATAACATCACTCTTCTCATAGTAATCCATCGATACATAGTCTGCCTTTGCATAGTGCTCTATAACCACATCCGCTGTCTTTCCGAAGATATATTCATTCTCCTTGCCTGCGAACTGGCTTATCTCAACATTTGCACCATCTAAGGTTCCAAGTGTAACCGCACCGTTTAACATGAACTTCATGTTACCTGTACCTGAAGCCTCCTTAGAAGCAAGTGAAATCTGCTCGGAAATATCACATGCAGGTATAAGCTTCTCTGCCTTGGTTACATTGTAATTCTTTACCATGACAACCTTAAGATAAGGACTTACCTCAGGGTCATTATTGACAAGCTCCTGCATGCAGAGGATAAGATGAATTATATCCTTTGCGATAACATAAGCAGGTGCAGCCTTGGCTCCGAAGATAACCGTGATTGGTCTTGCCGGCTTCTTGCCGTCCTTGATTTCAAGGTACTTGTGAATCACATAGAGTACGTTCATCTGCTGTCTCTTGTACTCATGAAGTCTCTTAATCTGAATATCGAAGATTGAGTTCTCGTCAAGTTCAATTCCCTGTGTCTCGGACAGATAATTGGAGAGTTCAATCTTGGCATCCTTCTTAATCTCTAAGAGCTCATTTAATACCTTCTCATCATCGACGAACTTCTCAAGCTTTTTAAGCTCAGTTGCATCCGTCTTGTAGCCGTCACCGATAAGGCTTGTGATAAAATCGGCAAGCGGAGCGTTGCAGTGTAAAAGCCATCTTCTGAAGGTGATACCATTGGTCTTATTGTTGAACTTCTCAGGATAAATCTTGTAGAAATTGTTAAGCTCCGAATCCTTCAAAATCTCTGTGTGAAGATATGCAACACCGTTGACACTGTAACCGTAGTGGATGTCCATATGAGCCATGTGGACTCTGTCATCCTCATCAATGATGTACACGCTCTCATCATCGAACTTAGCGCGCACTCTCTTGTCTAACTCCTTTATGATAGGCATGAGCTGCGGAACAGCCTTCTTAAGATAAGCGATAGGCCACTTCTCAAGAGCTTCAGCTAAGATTGTGTGGTTAGTGTATGCACAGGTGTTAGTAACCTCCTTGATTGCCGCATCCATGGACATTCCCTCCGCTGTGAGAAGTCTTATAAGCTCAGGAATAACCATTGAAGGATGTGTATCGTTAATCTGGATTGCAACATACTCGTGAAGGTCGGTAAGCTTGCAGCCTCTTTCCTTTGCTTCCTTTAAAATAAGCTGTGCGGCGTTGCTTACCATGAAGTACTGCTGATATACGCGCAGAAGTCTTCCTGCCTCGTCCGAATCATCCGGGTAGAGGAAAAGTGTAAGATTCTTCTTAATCTCAGCCTTATCAAAATCAATGCCCTCTTTGACAATGCTCTCATCGATTGTCTCGATGTCAAAAAGATGAAGCTTGTTGGTGCGGTTATTGTAGCCTGTTACAAGAATGTCATACATTCTCGATGTAACTTCCATGCCGCCGAACTTAACCTTATAAGAAACATCTGTCTTGTTGAGCCAGCTCTTCTTGTCAATCCAAGGATTCTTTGTCTCATACTGTAAATTATCCTTGAATTCCTGCTTAAAAAGTCCAAAATGATAGTTAAGACCAACTCCGTCTCCGTTAAGACCAAGGCTTGCGATGGAATCAAGGAAACATGCCGCAAGTCTTCCAAGTCCTCCGTTTCCAAGTGATGGCTCCGGCTCAATCTCCTCTATCTCAGCAAGGCTTCTTCCAGCAGCATTTAACTCTGCCTTAACCTCGTCATATAATCCGAGATTAATAAGGTTGTTCGATAAAAGCTTACCGATGAGGAACTCTGCTGAGATGTAGTAGAGCTTTCTCTTACCCTCGTTGCTCTCCTTCTGCGCCGCAAGCTCGTTAACGCTTGTGAGGAGTGCGTCATAAATCTCTCTGTCCGTGCACTCTGCGATTGACTTTCCGTACTGCTTTAATACTGCTTCCTTAACCATAATTACCTGACCTTTCCGGGCTGCTGCCCCAAAAATTGTGCTACTGATAAACCACTCACCTATTGTTGGCGAAAATGTCATCAATAATCAGCGTTATTATATTGTCATGTCTAAAAATGTTCTGTCGCTTCCTGTCCTTTGGCTGATACCCCGGTACCTAAGCCTTATAATGTAACCCGTACCGTATCTCAATCAGCTTATGCTTGCATTATAATCTTATTTACGCATATAAATCTTGCATTATTATGGCATAAAGTGGTACAATTCTATCATTAAGCGAAGGAGACTCACTCATGCACGGCGGAAATTACGAAAATTACCATGAAAACAAATCCCACACAAGCGCGGGCTTCCCGTACAACACCTATCTCTGCACGATTCCTCAGGATTTTGATAGTGTCGCCCTGCACTGGCATGATGACGCAGAAATTATATATATTAAAAAAGGACGTGGGATAGTGAGCGTTGACCTTGAGGATATCAGAGTCGAAGCCGGCGACATCGTGTTCATCCTCCCCGGCAGGCTCCACTCGATAAGAAGCTACCCGAATGTACGCATGGAATATGAGAACATTATCTTTGACATGGAATTTCTATCTTCTAAGCTCCCCGAGCGGATGTACAGCGAATATTTTACGCCGATGCTCGACGGAGAGCTTGAATTTCCGGTGCTGATTTCACCTGAGACGTGCAGAAAATACGCGGATGCCGCCCACTTTATCGACATGGCGGACGACTGCTGCCGTGACAGGGCGCAGGCCTACGAGATTGCGGTTAAAGGCTACCTTTTCTGTTTTTTTTCCGCACTCTTTTCCGACTGCAAGCCCGTTTCCGCCTATAAGACCAATGACAACGTGGAAAAATTAAAAAGCGTGCTGCGGCACATCGAAAAGAACTACTCAGACATCATAACAATAGATGAAATGGCATCCTTATGCTGTTTTTCGTCATCACATTTTATGCGTTTCTTCAAACAGACCATGGGGATGCCATTCACAACCTATCTTAATGATTACCGCTTAACTCTTGCCGCCAAGTCACTTCTCGAAACGCACAAGGCGGTGCTTGAA
Organism: Eubacterium sp.; assembly: GCA_003486385.1. Classification (GTDB taxonomy): domain Bacteria; phylum Bacillota; class Clostridia; order Lachnospirales; family Lachnospiraceae; genus CAG-882. The sequence goes on from DNFT01000072.1 coordinate 5,442, forward strand.
ATCGCGTCGGAGTGCGGCTTTGAGAACCTGTCCTATTTTAACAGGATATTTAAGAAAAAATACGGCATTACACCGAGGGAATACAGGCAGAGGCAGCCTTAATCTTATTTTACAACCGCTCCGAACGGCATGAGCGCGAGCTTCGCGAACTTAAAGAACTGCTTTCCGAATGGTATTCCGATTATCGTGATACAGAGAATGCAGCCCCACACGGCATTTGCAAGCGCCATCGGAATTCCCGTGACAATGAGCCAGAAGATATTCGCAATCATGCTCACCGCACCGCCTCCGTACTCGATTTCCTTTCCGAACGGGAAAAACGCAAGCCCCGCGAACTTAAAGCATTGCCTGCCGATTGGAATGCCCACAATCGTGATGCACCACAGGCACCCCGCAAGCAGCCACGAAAGTCCCGACACAAAGCCTCCAAATATGAACCATAATACATTTCCAAGACAACTCATTTTTATACCCCTGCATACTGCAAGCATTGCTTGCAGTACTGCCACCAATAAGTAGTTTGAAAGTTTTTCTTTCAAACTTTATCCTCCCTCTCGATTATGTGAACATCATACCCCGAACTGAAGCTTTGTGCAATCCCCTGTGTCACATAGACATCGCCGTCCTCAATCATCATGATGAGGTCGAATGGCGCGATTTCCTCTCCGCCAAAGGTTCCCCCGTTTCCATACTTCTGCCATAATGCCATGCTGTCATCAAGTCCAAGAACATAACATGCGGTAGACAAGCCATCCGCAAGTGTCCCATCTGCGCTCACAACCGTCACGGAAATAAGACCGCTCTCGGCAGGATATCCCGTCGCCGGATTGATGATGTGATGATACCTTTTTCCGTCCTGCTCAAAATAACGCTCGTAGCCGCCGGAGGTCACAACCGCCTTATCGTGAACGCGGACTGCGCCAAGATAATCGAAAGCACCACCTGATACTCCTTCCGTGCTTTCTCCAGCACCTTCTCCACCTGCATCATTGCCACGGTTATAGTCGAAATTTTTCAGTGGATTCTCAATTGCTATATTCCAATCACTTCCGTCCGTTTTCCTGTGATAGCAGTACACGTTTCCGCCAAGTGAAAAATACGCCGACTTCACATCATAGCCGTCAAATATCTGCACAAGTCTGTCAGAGGTGTAGCCCTTTGCCAGTCCACCAAAATCTATTCCCTGACCGTCTGAAAGCTCAAGCTGATATTTTTTGTTCCCGTTTTCTTCTAAACCTGTATTATATGATACTTCGTTATATGTGACCAAATCACTGCCGCACAGCGCAAGCGCCTTTGCAAGCTCGTCCTCACCCGGCACCGCATATTCGCCCGTGGTAAAGCCCCACAGCTCCATGACGGGCAGAATTGTCATGTCGTAAGCTCCGTCAGTCAGCCTGTTAAGCATAAGCGCATAATCCGCGAGTGCCGCCACATCATCGCCCGGCATACCTCCGCTGTTCTGATTTATACGGCTCACCTCACTGCTCTCGTTTCCGATTGAAAGAAGCTCATCAAGTCTCACTATCTCAGCCTGCGCCGCCTCGACCGCCGCATCCGCATCCTTTCCGTAGCAGGTTATCTGCATCACCGTATCCATTGCATAAAAATTCACGGATGCCTGTCTGCTGCCCGAACAGCCCTGGCACAGCAGCATTACAGGCATTAATAGAAGCAACAGTGTTATTTGCAGGATTAGTGCATTTGGTCTTAATCCGGCTGCCATAAATCTACATTGCTTCTTTTCGCAATTATTATATTGTATATTCATATACTTTTCATTTTTCAAATCCAATTTTTATCTTCCCCGCATCATTATCGCAATCTGTTCTTTTTTGAGTTCCGCGATAAGCCCGCTTACACTCCATTTCATATTGTGAACCGTGACAATGGCTTTTAAATGTGTCGGCTCAATTCCCCGCTTTTTGTATTCCGCAAGGAACACATCCATCGCCTGGCTTGAGACATCCGAAAAAATAATACAGTCCGGCAGCTTCGCATTGTCACCATCAGCGCTGTATTCTGATTTTGTGCCCTTAACCCCTTTTATCCCCGCTAGCTCACCGATGGTTCTGCCGGCGTCAGACTCATTGAACTGCTTAATCTGATGATTGAAACTGTGGCACAGGCTTACTATCTGCTGTCTTTTTGTCTTGTCATTTATATGAAGTAGTATCATATTCCGCACCCTTTCACCGCTGACTTTAACTTAACATGAAAAGGGTACTTGAAATGCCAAGTACCCTCATGTGTAACTCGTTTTATCCGAGCACCAGTGCCGCCGCACCATATATTCCACCATCATTTCCCAGCTCTGCCATGATGAACTTCACATTGCCGCAAGGTCTGAACACAACCTTCTTAAACTTCTCCTCAATGAAATCGAGAAGGAAAGCTCCCGCCTTGCTCACTCCACCGCCTATGACAACTGCCTCCATGTTGACCGTGCATGCTACGTTGGCGATTGCTCTCGCAAGTGCGTCACCCATGATGTCCATAACGGAGAGTGCAAGCTTATCACCTGTCTTTGCAAGGTCAATCACGTCCTTCGCGGTGATATCAACCATATCGCGAAGAGGTGTAGGAATGTCCGTATTCTTCATAGCCTTCTTCGCCTCGCGGACAATTCCCGTGGCGCTCGCCACAAGCTCAAGACAGTCACTCTTACCGCAGTTGCAGACCTCAGTATTTCCCGGTGCGACAGGCATGTGACCAATCTCACCTGCGCCGCCGGTCGCACCTGCAACAATCCTTCCGTCAAGAATAACACCGCCGCCTACGCCTGTGCCAAGTGTGACCATAAGCATATCTGAATAGCCTCTTCCGCCACCCTTGAAATATTCGCCGAGTGCAGCGACATTAGCGTCATTTCCTGCCTTACAAGGCACCCCATGGAAGCTGTCTGAAAATGCTCTTTCAATATTAAACACTCCCCAGCCAAGATTTACACAGCCGTTCACGGTGCCATCCTTCATGACAGGTCCCGGAACTCCGACACCGACGCCCTTAACATCGGTAGTATTATAGCCGGCATCCGCAAGATGCTTGTCCATGGATGTGCAGATATCAAACACGATATTAGCCCCTGCATTCTCCTTTCTTGTAGGAATCTCCCACTTCTCAAGCAGATCTCCTGCCTCACTGAACATACCGAGCTTAACTGTTGTACCTCCAATATCAACTCCAAAACAAATCATACCTGAATATCCTCCTATATTTTTAATATTATTATATCTTTGTTTAATTTGAACGCAGAATAAGCAATCCCCCGCTTCAAGTGTGTAGAGCACTAAGCGGTGGGGAATGGGATGCTTATGCCCGCTTTACTTTGTTATTCATTATATTCCAAGTCGAGTCAGAACTTTATCCCAAAACGCTTCTGGAATTAATCTATAATCTGATATCCCCGTCTCCTTGTAATAAACTTGCTGCACCTCTGAAATAAAGCTGACTATTGATTTTTCGCCAGTAGTCAACAGATTTTTTGTCATTCTAAACCAACCAGGAGCTTTAAAATTCAATCGTTCTGCCTCCATTTCATTAATGACCTTATCTACGTCATAGCATACAGAAAAAAACTGAGGTTCCCAATGTCCGTCCTTTCCAGCAAGTGTCATGAATTGAGCTAAACCATTACTATGTAACGCCACTCCTACAGCACCGGGATTGATTACTCGAACATCATTTCTAACATAATCAGTCTGAATATGAAAGTGACCACATATTATCAGATTGCTTGGCATATTCTCAAGCAAATTATCAATATACTCATAGTCCGGACGCATGCTTTGATTGACCTTGAAAGGAGAACCATGGCAGATTGTAAATCGTGGTAATCCATCATATTTTAATGTCTTTTCTATTGGCATAGTTTCAAACATATCAATGTCATCGTCATTTAGTTGATCATATACGTATTTTAATACTCCTGTTGTTGTTTTCCCATCTTTCCATATTTCACAAGCATTCTTTCTATGTGTTATCCAATATTCTTCTTTATTTCCGCGGATAAACACGCAGGAATATCTTTCCTGTAGTTGTTTCAAAATAGAAATTGTTTTTCTGGGATATGCCATCTCTCCAAGATAATCACCTAAAAAGATAAACTGCTGTACGCCTTCATCAATTGCTTTCTCTATGCAGGCTTGAAGTGCCAAATAATTACTATGTATATCTGCCATAACTGCTATTTTTACCATCTGCTCTTTATCCTTTACTTTTCTTGCCCTTCGGACAGGAAGCATCCCTCTTAAGAACTCAGTCAATTCAGATTGAAATTTCACATGTTTTAAGAAATTTAATTTGAAATTTATAAAATCATACTTATTATAGAACAAAAGAAATGGGTTTTGTGCCAAGTAAAGCCTTATGTCTCCAACGAGGTGCTCGTTTCTTTTTTTATATCAATAATATCATATAAATACATTTTTCCATCGTTTGCATGTCTTATTATCAACGAAGTGTGAAATACGTTATATCTTTCTATAATTTCGTGAAGCCCCTGTGCTGCATTTGCTTTCGCCTTGGCTGCTGCTCCGTTCAACTTTTTTGTATATTCAGATCCGGAATATTCACTTGGCAAGTCAGACCCAATATATATAACATCTCCCGTAGAAGCTACCTTATAGAAATCACCAACACATTCTTTCAAATTAGCCCTTACTTCTTTCCAAAATCTCTCTTCCATTTTGAACAGCTTTAGCTGCTTCATACATTTTTTTCCATTTAATGTCCATTTATTTTCCCTCACCGGTTCGGATTGTTGTGCGTCTTTCGCCTCTCTTATTGTTTTGGCAGTCTATTCTTGTTATTATGAGCAATTATTTGCTTTCTACATTAATACTCGTAAGCTTGTTGAATTTATTGCGAGTGAACTACTCCGACTTTCTACACTTTTCCATAATAAGCTGATTCAGCGTATAAATCAAGCTCCAATATTTCCATGTATTTTTTAACTCCTGAAATAACGTATCTATGTGAACAATGAATTGGGTTATATTCATAATCCTCATCTAATCATTTTCTATTACATATTTTACAAGCTGCCACGCAATGCTTCCCTCTCTTAACAATGGCAAAGCCTCATCATACTTTACCCATTCTACCGAATCAACCTCCCCTGATAGTGTAAAGTTCTTTTTCTTTACCTTAGCCTTATATCCCAGCATGAGCATGCCCTTCTTTTCGTATGGATAGCTTTTAATAAATTCAAGAGTCTCAACGTCCTGCCCAATCTCTTCCTTTACCTCACGGACAACCGTGTCCTCGGCAGCTTCGCCGATTTTCATTATTCCCGCCACACAGACATATTTCGTCGCGGACACATAATTCTGCCTTAATAGCGCAATCTCCCTATATTCATTTACCACCGCAGCAATAATGCTTGTTGTGAACATATCCCACAAAGGTATATTACAACTATCACAAAATGGAATGTTCCCCTCATCACCAATCTCTTTGCTGATGAGTTTTCCGCCACAATACGGACAATATGTAAAATGCATAATTTTTCCTCCTTCAAGCAATAAATAGTTTGAAAGTTTCACTTTCAAACTTGTCCTTTGCCTATTCATGAATCTCTAATGGAAGATTGTCAGGATCATGAAAGAAAGTCATTTTTTTGCCCGTGTAAACATCCAATCGAACCGGCTCAGTTACGATGCCTTTTTCATTTAAATCTCGTACTGCTTCATCAACCGAATCTACTGCAAAAGCCAGATGCCGAAGACCATAAGCCTCCGGATAACTTGGGCGTTTTGGACAATTTTTTATAATGAAAAGTTCCAATTCTATTCCATCAAGCTTAAGGTCAATTTTATAATCATCACGTTCTTGTCTGTAATTTTCCCGGATGACAGAAAAGCCCAATAGATCTACATAAAAATGTTTTGATTTTTCATAGTCGCTTCCAATAATGGCAATGTGGTGAACTTTTTGTAAATTCATAGTGTGTTTCCTCCTGCTTTGCTTTAATATACGGAATATTGTAACCAAAGAATGTACCCGATTTCTACAAACTTGAATTTGTCGGGTTCTTTACATAGATAAAATATTAATTTTTCTTTCCACACCTAAAAAAAATAAAGTCTGGTTGATGAATAACTCCTCCAAACATATCTGCTCGCTTTTCTCTAATTGATTCTGGTACTTTTGATTCCTGACATTCCTCAATAATAAATCCAGCAGAAACAATATCATTTATTAATGTTGAAATCGTTCTATGATAAAGTTCATATTCATCTACTACCCAATGAATAACACGCTTACCCTCTATTCCGTAATTTCGTAGATTAGCATATAATCTTTCTCCAGTTTCTGTTCTGGTATATCTGTCAAAAGTCCCATCATATGCTGTACTTATTGGGTGTGACATCGAAAAAACACATTTGCCATTTTCATTCAAGTGACTATAAATCTGTTTCATAAGCCTTTCAAAATTTTCTACATAATCAAAAGCCAATGAACTTGTAATAACATCAAACTTTTCCTCTAAATCATCCAATTCTTCAAAAGCCAGTCTTCTGTATTCAATATTAGAGGCAGCATTATTTTTTCTTGCATATGCTAACATTTTTTCCGATATATCAATTCCAAGAACGGATAACGCCCCTTTCTTTGAATATTGAAGTGCATGTTGCCCCATACCACATCCAATATCTAATACTTTCTTTTTATATAGTTCAGGTATCATTCCTAATATTATTGGTGTCTCAATAATATCATTAAAATTGATTTCTTTGCTACGTATTTTCTCGAAGTTTTCGTAAAATAAATCATTATCATAAATATTTTGTTTTGACATTCTGCAACCAGCCTTTCATATAAAAAA
>DNFT01000054.1 GCA_003486385.1 Eubacterium sp.
CCATTCTATGGGGTATATTTTAAACATGCCATTTTTTTCTTGGTCTGCTCTATTCCTTGTTCTATTCCCTGTTCAACGCCGGCCTGATAAAGCTTTCTGTCCTCTTCCTCTTTATTATACTCAAATATACTCGTCATCTCGACCTCCGAACGGTTCTTTCGAAGAAATTCCTCAAGGATTCCTTCCCTGATACACTGCTCTATCGCTAATCTGACTCCATCATCAAGTGAACCCGTCTCTTTCTTATATCTTCTCACCAAAGCCACATACTGCGCGTATTCCCTCAGTGAGCCACACTGTTCCATTAACTTGACATTTCTTCCATAATTCACATTAAAGACACGAACCCTGAGTTCAAGTGCAGGGTCATCCACAGGTGTCATAAATGAATCTGACAATCTGTATTCACTTACATCCTCCGTATCCGCTTCCCCGTTATAAAACACAATAAAATTCGGTGTCGGCAGTTTTATCAAAGACGGCGTATATAATGACTTTATATCAACCAGTTCACTGTACTCTGCCGAAATGTAAAACAAATCACGCAAAGGCATATTGGGATTGACCGTTGACTGGTGCTCATACAGATATATATTGGTATCCAGAAGAAATGCCAAGTCATTTTTCATTCCCATATAAACCGCATTCTCAAGTGTAACAATCTCAAGACCATCTACATCATCGTAATGCTTTCCCGATACAGCGTTGTATAATTCAAGCAGCCTCTCTTTATTTGAAAAAAGCATTCTGAACACCGTATCCTTATACTTGCGGTTAGCCTTAATTTCCTTCACAATTTCAATTTCTTCGTTGCCACTGTTTTTACGGTTCATCAATGATACCTCCCTGTTATTCATAGAGGACATCATCAGACAGGTGCCAGACACCCCTTACGCAATCGTCCTCTGCTCAATGTTAATGGAATAAAAGCATAGACTCATGAATAAGAGATGCGCAACATTCGTTACACTTAGAACATAGTTTTTCAAGAAATATGCTTTAAATTTATTTTACTTCAAAGTATCTTATTTGTCAACACAGCGTTTGGCAATCCTCCGTATTAAAACAACTTGTAAATCCCATGAGCATTGTGCTATAATAAATCAACGCAATAAAGTATTGTTGATTTATTCTGAAAATTTCAAATATAAGACAACCTTGAATTTATTATAGTAAGGAGGCTTACTTGCAGATGAATACACTCACGGTAGGATTTATAGGTCTTGGGCTAATCGGCGGTTCAATCGCAAAGGTACTAAAGAAAAACCGACCAGACATATATACTATAGCATACAATAGAAGCGAAGCTCCGCGCAAACAGGCATTAGCGGATGGTGTAATCGACACAGCGACAGGCGAAATAGATGAAAGCTTTCTTGAATGTGACTTCATTTTCCTGTGTACCCCTGTTGAATACAATTCAGAATATTTAGGAAAGCTGATACCATTCATAAAAAAAGGCTGTATAGTAACCGATGTCGGAAGCGTCAAAGGATATATACATCACACTGTGGAGGAGCTTGGTCTTGAGGAGTGTTTTATAGGCGGGCATCCTATGGCAGGCTCTGAGAAGACCGGTTATGATAATGCCTCAGACATCCTGTTAGAAAATGCTTTCTATGCCATCACTCCTACCAAGGCAACTACACAGGACATGCTCGCAAGGTACATAGAGCTTGTCAGACTCACAGGTGCCATCCCGGTTGTGCTCGACCCTGAGCACCACGATTACAGTGTCGCAGGAATAAGCCATGTTCCCCACATCATTGCCGCCTCACTGGTAAATCTTATAAAGCACTCCGATGATGAGGCTGGAACCATGAAGCTCCTCGCCGCCGGCGGCTTCAAGGACATAACACGAATCGCCTCCTCATCCCCGCAGATGTGGGAGCAGATATGCACCACCAACACGGACGCTATCGTAAAGCTGCTCGGCGATTACATTGACTATCTCTCACAGATAAAGGATATTGTAGCAAGTAAAGAACACTCCGCCATAAATGCCTTTTTTGACGAAGCAAGACAATATCGTAATTCTGTCGCAGACGGCAGAAAGGGTCCGATTATACGTGAGCATATTGTATACTGCAATATTCAGGACAAAGAGGGTGCCCTGTTAGATATCATAAGCAGAATAACCGCGTCACATATCAGTATTAAAAATCTTGCCATCGTAAATAACCGCGACAGCGAGGATGGTGCTCTAAAGATTTTATTTAACAATGAGCTTGACAAGCTCGCCGCAATCAATGTGCTCGGCGACTGCGTCGTACAATAAATTCAGCCACTGGAAGCAGCCACACCCTACCGGATATATGTGCCTGCCTCCGGTGTTCCAATCAATTCTCTTGCTATCAGCTCCGCAAGCGGCTCCATCGCATTGATAACCTCCGCAAAGCTGTTAGTCTGCGCTCCCGCCTCAATCAGCATGCTCCTCTTACACAGATGCAGGTTATATCTGTACGCTTCGATATATATACATCTGAAAAAATCAGGATAATATGTCTTTCCCAGCAGATACATCTGATATGTGAGCGCAAGGTTTTCCTTCAGATATGGATTATACAGATAATCTATATCTCCCTGATTATTAGAATAACTTATTCCGTTAAAAAGCATGACCTTTGCGGTAGCTTTACCATTAATATCCGTGACAAAATGCAGATTTTCATTAACCCCATCCCTGTGCAGGTCAATAACCATGTCAATCTCCGGGTGCTCCGCCAGCACATCCGAAATCTCCTTCTCAGCGTAGGTATATGCCTTGCTTCTGTCAAGCTTTCCCTCCACCATGTCGAATTCCGTATTTATATGTATCACCTCAAATCCATATTTTTCTTCAAGAAGCTGTGCAAGGTAGTCGCCCACCTGCACTATCGTCATGTCACTTCCTGCGGAATCCGCAAATGCTTCCTGTGAATGGGTATGATACAACAGTATGCATGGTCTTTTATTCTTCACCGACAAATCCAGCTTCAGAAACTCCTCCGGCTTTAATAAATCCCTTGAAAGTGCCGTGTGTGCCGGAATTACATAAAAATTGTCATGAACAAAATCATAGTTTATCAGGCTTTCATAGGCATAAGGAATAGTGGCATCAGTCCATGGAATACTTCCGGCAGGGAGAATATAACTCTCCTGTGTGCAGCCCTGTTCATCGCCGGAGTCTCCATTATCCCTCGGTGTGCTGTCATCATTATCGCTGCTGCCACCTCCTGAAGCTGTAGTCTGATTTTTTTCCCCTGAACCGCAGTTATTTTCATCACCGGATATGTCTTTATTGTCCGGATTCGGCACACTGTCCGGATTATTTTCATTATCCACATATATATTAGCCGCGACAACCTCCCTGTATGCTATGCCACCCGGCAAGTCACAGCTCATTTCCCACCCTTTACGTCCGCTCTCACAGCCGGCTTCCGCCCCCACTCCCGCCGCCATAAAGCGGACGAGCGGAAATATATTTCCAAATACAATAACCGCCGGATGTGTGTTCTCGGCATAATAATATAGCGGCTTATCATAAAAGCCTGCCGGACAGAATGTATTGCATGCTGTTTTTCCGCCTATCGTGACTATCTGTCTCAGCCCCGCCTTACTCAGCGCTCCAAAAGCAGGCAGAACCACACAGCTTGTCACAATGACAAACGTGATAATTCTGCTCATTGTTTTGTTAAAGAATCTATGTCCTGTCACAGCATACTTCCACACATCAAGCTTATTGCAGTATATTCTTTTCACGTCAAAATGATGTTGCTATTTTTGCGACATTGATATATTGACCGCCTCAGATATCGTGAAGCTTATCCTCTTGACCAGCTCATCAACATCCTTCGGTGTGACATACATCCGGAACATACTCTCAGGTATAAAGTCCTGAACAACCTGTTTTCTCCTTGAATAATCCATGCTGTCAAGCAGACCTTCAAGCGCATCTCCCACGATGGTTGCGGCATCCACGACAGTCGGCACTCCTATCGCAATGACCGGCACCCCCATGTTCCTATCATTTATGGCGTTTCTATGGTTGCCTACTCCTGAACCCGGCATGATTCCTGTGTCGGAGAGCTGTATGGTGTTGGCAAGCCTTGCCGTGCTTCGCGCCGCAAGGGCATCAATAACAATTATGCAGTCCGGCTTCAGCTCTTTTACAACTCCCATGATAATCTGTGCCGTCTCCATTCCGGTCTGTGCCATAACTCCCGGCGATATGGCGCTCACATATCCGAAGCGCCAGTCATCCTCAGTCAGCTTCTCCGTAATATCCAGATTATTCACCACATAAGGTCCCAGCGCATCCGGTGTTGCCTCACGATTTCCAAGTCCCACCACCATGACATGATACGGTGGTTCCTTTTTCATATGCTTTTTTATAGTCTCCCTGATATATCCGGCAAGAAATTCGGACACCTCCCTGTGGTATTCCCCATCATTTTCGGACAGTGAAGCCGTCTCAAAGGTGTAATATACCCCCTTTGCGCGCCCCATGCTCCTCTCACCTGTCTCATTCAGTATCCTCAGCCGGCTCACCTTAATTCCCGTACTCCCATCGGTCTGCTCATCAAACACTACCCCATTAAGACTTCCGTCCTCATCAAGACTCTCCTTCGCCTCAAGCGCTAAATCTGTTCTTATCTTCAAACCCATGCTGCAAACACCTCCCAAGTTATTTTCTCCAAAATTTCTTAAAAAAATTCGTTCCGGTGCTTGACAATTCAAGAAATGCGCTCTATAATATACAAGTATGTTTACATTAGTGCTACCGTGTCTGTTCTGATGTAGACACTTATACTTAGAATATTTTTATATACTATTTGGAGGTGTATCGAATTGGCTAACATTAAATCTGCAAAGAAGAGAATTTTAGTTGCTGCTACAAGAGCAGACCGCAATAAGGCAATCAAGTCTAAGATTAAGACTTATACAAAGAAGGTTGAGGCTGCTGTCGCTGCCGGCGATAAGACTGCTGCTGCTGCCGAGCTTAAGGTTGCATCTACAGAGATCGCTAAGGCTTGTTCTAAGGGTGTATACCACAAGAACAACGCTGCAAGAAAGGTTTCCAGATTAGCTACTCTTGTTAACAGCATGAACTAATCTAAGCCTTCTGCAACACATAGCAAGCTTATTATATAACGAATTTTAACAGATTATTATACCACTGCTTATTGATAATCTGTTTCTGATTTATAAAAAATAACCCATGATGGTGGCTGCCCATCATGGGTTATTTTTTATGCTGCAGAATACTTGACTATCAGCATCTCAACAGCTAATCTGTCCTCTAAGCTTCCGGTTTTCACCGCTTCCTCAAGCGTAACACACTCTTCAAGTGCTCTTCTTAACGTACCGGTCTTAAAGGGTCTTGCCTGCGCCTGAAGCTTTCCGACAAGGAAGCCCTGTATTCCCATCTTGCCAGCAATCGCCGCCGAAGCATTCCCATTCTCAGTAAGCTCCTTTACCATAAGAAGCTGATTGAAATTGCGCGCTATCAGAAACATGATTCTCATAGGCGGTTCCTTGAGCGTGAGCAGATCATAGTACAGCTCAAGCGCCTTTTCCTGATTCTTCTGCGATATGGCGGTTATCATATCGAATATGCGGTTCGTGGTCTGTGTGGTGCACACCTCCTCCACATCCTCTGAGGTTATTCTCTCACGCCCCATCGTGTAACATATAAGCTTTTCAAACTCCCTTGATATGTTCTCCATAGAGTTGCCCGTCTTGGTAAGAAAAAGTCTGATTGTGTCATCATTCATCACGCGGTTCTCTCTCTTTAGAAGTCCGACAACCCACTTGATTATGTCATTATCACTCTGCTCATTAAGCTCACTTATATAGCCCTTTTCCTTGACCGCCTTATAGAGCCTGTTCCGCTTGTCAACCTCATTCTCTATGAACACAAGAACCGTTGTGTCCGGGAGATTCTTCACAAGCTCCACAAGCATATCATCCGCCGACGTCTTGAAAAACTGGCTGTTCTCAATAACCACAAGCCTTCTGTCCGCAAAAAAAGGCATGGTATCAGCTATCTCCGCCACCGCCTTACTGTCAGGAGCCTTGCCCTCAAAATAAGAATAATTCATAGTATCTCCGTCAGGAACTATCGCTTTTTTCAGTCTGTCGCGGAGCCATTTTTTCAAATAGTCCTCACTGCCATACAAAAGATATACAGGCTTGAAGATGCCTGATTTAATATCAGCCGTAATATTTCTCATTCAACTCACCAATTCATGTTTTTAATATCTTGTCTTTGCGGGTGTTTTTCTGCTTTTTCAGATTTCTATGCCCACATATTTCCGCTTTTGCTTGTTTTCTGTTTTTGTTTTCCGGCTTTTGTGGATATTTTTCTTCTATTTCACGCCTTTAGTATCTCCGAAAGATTCCTTTGTATACCCTCGGCAATCTCCGGCTTATTCATTGAATATACATGGATATTCTTGACGCCATTTGCCATAAGGTCGATAATCTGGTCGGTCGCATAGGCTATACCCGCCTGCTTCATTGCCTCCTCCGAATCGCCAAACCTGTCGACAATGTTCTTGAAGCGCTCAGGAACATTACAGCCCGACAGCTTCACTGCATTCTTAACCTGTCCCTTCCTGGTAATCGGCATGATTCCGGGAATAATAGGAACAGTTATGCCTGCCTCCCTGAGCCTGTACATGAAATTGAAAAATATATTATTGTCAAAAAACATCTGTGTTGTCAGGTACTCACAGCCCGCGTCAACCTTTCTCTTAAGCCCTAAAACATCCTCTTTCCTGTTCGCCGAATCAGGATGTACCTCAGGATAGCATGCACCTCCGACACAGAAATCACCGGTTTCCTTTATAAGCTTAACAAGCTCAGAGGCATGTGAAAAATCTGTAAACACTTCCCCCTCATAATTCTTCGGAATATCGCCTCTCAGGGCAAGAATATTCTCAATTCCCGCACTCTTCAGCTCTGAGAGCGCCTCCTTAATTCCCTCTCTATTAGCGCATACGCAGGTAAGATGCGCTATGGTCGGAACATTATATTTCTCCTGAATTGCCTGCGCAAGCGCAATCGTATGTCCCTTGGTGCTTCCGCCGGCACCATAAGTCACGCTCATGTAGCTCGGTGAAAGCCCCGCTATCCCGAAAGCCGCAGCCTCAACATTCGCAAAATCCGTATCCTTCTTAGGCGGAAAGACCTCGAATGACAGCGTAGGCTTTTCACCATTTATTATGTCTCTTATCTTCATCTTGTACCTCGTATTTTTCTCATATATTATTTAATATAGCATTTTTCATAGGTACAGGCAAGCGGCAAATCAGCCTCCGTCATCCAATACTCCCCTCATTCTTTAGCCGCATCGTCCTAATTATTTCTTTCCTCAACGATAATCTCGATATCCTCAAGATTAAATTGCTGATCAGGCTCATAGACTACCCTTGCATTCACCACCACGTTATAAGGAATCATATCCTCATCGTACACTGATTTTCCATCACGTTTCACATATATACGTCCTGCATTTACAAAATACCATATTCCATCCTGTTCATGAAAAGAATAATGTGAACCAAAATCAATTCCATCAAATGACTCATTATATTCCTTGTGTTCCTCAAAATGTTCTGACAAATCAACTGAAGCCACATCTTCACCATTCAATGTCATGGTGACAACATTTCCTGTATCATCAAGATAATAGCTCACAGCATTGTCCAAATCACCGCCCCAATCTGAATATTCCTTTATGCTGTAAAAATCCTCTTCACTATTTTCTTTAGCATAATCTGCTTCAATTATATAAAGTTCATCACCCGAAACACCTGTACCTGTATCCATATTTGACCAGATAGCATACTCGTATGCTCCGTCATTATCATAATCTCCATAATGAATCTGCGGCATAACCATGTGTGGTGACATCCAGTTAGTCCAGACAGGAATTACATGCTCACCATCCCTTATGACCATTGTTTCCCCTCCGTACATTCCATACAGCACAATGTCTGAATCTGCAACAGAGTCAAGAATAACATAGTTATCCGATACATCAAAAATTGTATCACCCATTTCCGAAACACCTGTCCAAATCTGTGTTACCTGTTTTAATCTATCTGCTGTAATCCCATCCATGTATTTATTAACCAGAACAATGCTCTCATATCCGGATGAATCTACATCATATTCATAAGCAGGCATCCACAATCCGTCTGTTTCACTATAATCCACCTCAATCGCTCTCCGGCTTCCATCATCAAGTGTATATTCCACCACCTTACGCGAACCATCGAAAGCGGAATAGTAATTATAAACCACACTGGAGGTGTAATTAAACTCCAGCAATGCCTGTACCGAGCTTACCGGATCTTTTAATTTTTCATAAAGATCAGTATTTGCACTCTTAAGTTCTTCAGTCAACAAATCAAATACCCGGACTACAGCTCCATTTTCATCTAATACCCATTTCCCCAGAAAATCTATTCTGTCCTGTGCACGTTCATATTGTTCGTACACAGTTAACGATAGTTTACTGTCATAATACTTAAGCTTTCCATCCCACGCCGCCAGTGCATCGGCAGAGCTTATATTGATACCACCTATGATATCATATACATCATTTTCCGAATACTCCTCCGAAAATCTTATATACCACACAATATCACTTTCAGCAGCGCTGTATATAACAACATAACCATTCTTCCCATTGTCATCATTATTCCCGGCGATGGAATATATGCTTCTTACAATATTTCCATTATATTCTTTATAGCTGTCACGGCTTCCTCTTAGATTCTCTATTTTCCATGTATAAAGTTCGGTGCTTTCCTTCTGTCTGCCATTGTCCGGGAGAAAACGGTTGCCCGCTTCACTATAAGGAACAAGACTTACGCTCCTTGAATCCTCTGAGTTACTTATACTAAGTATATTGCCATCATAACTGCCTGTCCAACCATCATGTGCTTCATACGCTATATTCCAGCCTGCATATTCTATATGGTAAGCATACTGATTTTTCTCAAGTGTCAAATGGGCAGCATTTATAAACCTATCTGCAACCGTACGTGTTGCCCCTACAGGCAGTGTAAGTGTCCATACTGTACTACTTTGTGTTGAACCGAATATAATAAAGTATCCTTCTCCAGGCTCTTCCGACTCCGATGCAGAGGCGGTCTCATCATATTTGTATATGCTTACTCCTACCTCACCGTCTATATATTCCTCAAGTGTCCCTTTATACTGCATTCCCCATTTCTGCAACTTGTCACTGGTTCTTAGTTCACCATAGGTACCGGATAAAGATGACATTTGCAGACTCCGCAGGTATGCTTTTTCACCGAATTCGCCATATGCTATGTCAATGCCATCCTCACTGTATGAAAAGCTAGAGTCCTGCATCGCCTCAAACCACACGCTCCAGCCGTTATTATTTATAACTTCTGAGCCACCTTCCGCCACCAATTTTTCGCTATCCGGTTCCGCACTGCTGCTCTCATCGATATTTTCATCTGCAGCAGACTCATTATCCGGAGCACTGCTCTTAGGATTAGTCATAAAACATACCATAACGACAACGCATGCGGCAACCGCCGCCAGTACAAGCCAAAAAGCAGGCTTTTTATAGTTAAGCACCGTCTTTATTCTGGTCTTTACGCTCACCTCCCCAAAGGCAAGCGGACAAGCGCTCACCATTTTTTTCGGCGAACTGCAATTTAAAAGTGTCATGGCATACTGCTTTTTATATTCGATATCTTTATCCGCTATTACCCTCTCATCACATGCAATCTCGATGTCCCTGCAAAGAAGTATATATGCCACCCAGCTCAGCGGATTGAACCAGTACACCGCAAGCAGTATAAAACCAAGCGGCTTCCACACGCAGTCCAGACGCTTTAAATGTGCCTTTTCATGCGCTATGACATAGCTTCTCTCCTCCTCTGTCAAGAGCGACGGTATGTATATCTTAGGTGAAAGTGTACCTAAAATAAACGGTGTGTCGATGTCATCGCATATATAGATATTTTCTCCATTGTTAAAAGCTGCTCCGGTCTTTCTTCTAAGCAGTATATATGAGCACACCGCATATAAAAGCAGAATCACACATCCTGCAGTCCATATAAATGCAAGCCTTCCCAGACTGATACCACCAAGCTTCCCCGCCAATATCGCAGTATAGCCCGGATTACCGGCTGCAGCCTTCTGATTGTCGGACGTAGCTGCTCCGCTCAGATTATTGTCTGCATTATCAAGGTTACCTTCAAAATTTCCACCTGATATATCATTAAGCCCACCATTATTTACCCTGTCCGGATTGTCAACAGCCATTGCATTTCCGTTTGAAATGTTAGGGATATTTCCTGACATATTGTTTTTGTCTGCGATATTCCCAGCTGCAATACCTCCATCCGAAACACTTCCGCCTGTAATATTTCCACCGGCTGTATTCCCGGCCGTAATATTTCCCGCAGCATTATCAATTTCATTATTCAGCTTTCCGGAAGCCATATCAGCATTGCCGCCGGCGGCACCTTCATTGTCCAAAGCTCCCCCGACAGCACCACTTATGTCCGGCAATCCGGCATTGACATTATCCGTTCCGGCATTTTCTAATTGATTTTCATAATCTGCAAATATGCCCTGCGTATCCGGAATCAGACTGAAACGGCTCTCAATCGCAAACGGACACACCAGTCTTATCGCAACCAGCGCCCACAGAAAGCATATTATCTTTCTTGGAACCTTTTTCAGAAATATTCTCAACACAACTATCGCAAGAATCAACCAGCTCGCGGATATGCTCATTTGAAGTATTTTGTAAAAAACATCAGTCATCTTAACCCCCGTTTCCCAGACATCAGCCTGCCTGAAAAGCACTCAATTTTCGTTGTCCTGTGTAAATGCAAATCGTTTTTGCCTGATTACCTGCTCTCATCAATAATTTTTTTCAGATAAGCTATATCATCCTTAGACAGCTTCTTTCGCGATGCGAATGCCGCTACAAATGACGGCAGTGAACCGCCATAATTCTCGTCAAGGAACTCCTCACCCTTCTTAAGCTGGAACTGTTCCTTGCTTATCAATGATGTCACCACGCCGTCTACATTCTGAAATATCTCCCTCTCACAAAGTCTTTTTAATATCGTGTACGTTGTCGACTTCTTCCACTGAAGTCTCTGTCCGCTGAGTTTTACAAGCTCACCTGAGGCAATCGGTTCATTTTCCCAGATGATGTCCGCAAACTTCATCTCGACCTCGCCCAGTCTGTACTCTGCCATACGTTCTCCTTTCCTGCTTCATTCTTTTTAGGTGTTTGCGAAACCCATTTCAACCAATAAACAGTTGTGCACTACACCGAGCTTCGCAATTACCTATTCATTCTTTTAGTCCGCTATATCAGCCCGTTTCATTGGTCTACACTTTGTAGTTCGTTTTTAGTCTACTACTTGTAGAGTTAATTGTCAATACAATTTATTATTTTTACAGTCTTTAATAAATAGTGGGTACGGATTGATATTTATAGCATTGTTTTGCAATTGGTTTAAAACAAAAAGGAGACCTTTAACCTTTAAAGTCTCCTTTGCCTGCCCTGCATATTGACACTAACTTTATACATTATTTCCCATGCTGTGTCACCGCTGTGCACGGCAGTCAATCACAGATAGAATACTCAAGCAGCTCATACTTCAGCCTGCTGTTCTCCTGTATTCCTTCCGGCAGGAGCGCTCTTGCGACAAGCTTTAGCTCTGCCTGTGCGTCATCCTCCCGCCTTAGATTTGCGTAATCTCCGTCAATGCTGTCTACAATGTAGAATATTGTTTCCATTTATATAGTCTCCTTTTGTAATATATATTTTATTTATTAGATGTTGGGGTCAAAACATGTG
>DNFT01000086.1:0-152 GCA_003486385.1 Eubacterium sp.
CGAAGCAAGATGTTCTAAGAACTCTGATAAAGGTCTTTCTATACGTTCGCCACCGAAGCAAAGCATACATCCGTGTATGCATTGCTTCTAAAGCAGCATCCATGCTGCTTTTGGCTAGATATTTAGCAGAGTTCTAAGAACATCTAAGCTTC
>DNFT01000086.1:198-13046 GCA_003486385.1 Eubacterium sp.
AAGCTTCTCCCAAAAGTCGTGATATACATAAACATAATACGTTATACACATCCAAGTATACACGGCATGTTCTGATACCAAACTCACAATTCACGTACACATAAAAATACATACATAAATTATTATATTGCATTACATCAAAATATACAATTAAAATCTTATGCATGAGCCTGCTAAATATGTCCCATGGATTTTTTTGTTAGATTAGTCTAACTTTAATTGCATTTTTGACATCAATACGTTATAATATTAAAGCAATTTAAGGTTACAGGTTGTGGAAATACATAAGACCACAGCATAATTTTATTATCAAGGAGAAAATATATGACAATCAGAATAGGTATCTTAGGTTATGGAAACCTTGGACGCGGCATTGAGTGTGCCATAAGACAGAATGACGATATGGAGCTTGTAGGAATCTTCACAAGAAGAAACCCTGAGACAGTTACACCTGCGACAAATGTACCTGTCTATCCGGCAGACATGCTCCCTGAAATGAAGGATAAGCTTGACGTCCTCATGCTCTGCGGCGGCTCTGCAACAGACCTTCCTAAGCAGACACCTGAGTACGCGAAATATTTCAATGTTGTTGACAGCTTCGACACACACGCACGTATTCCTGAGCATTTCGCAGATGTTGATGCCGCTGCCACCGAAAGCGGTCATATCGCTATGATATCCGTAGGCTGGGATCCGGGTATGTTCTCACTCAACCGTCTCTATGCCAACGCAATCCTCCGCGATGGAAATGACTACACCTTCTGGGGCAAGGGTGTAAGCCAGGGACACTCGGATGCAATCAGAAGAATACCGGGTGTCAAGGATGCCAAGCAGTATACAATCCCTGTTGAGTCCGCTCTTGAAGCCGTTCGCGCCTGCAGGAATCCTGAACTCACCACAAGGGAAAAGCACACAAGAGAGTGCTTCGTTGTAGCTGAGGAGGGCGCAGACAAGGCAGCAATAGAGACAGCAATCAAGACAATGCCTAACTACTTCGCAGACTATGACACCACAGTCCACTTTATATCTGAGGAGGAATTAAAGCGCGATCACGCAGGCATTCCTCATGGCGGCTTCGTTCTCCGCACCGGAAAGACCGGCTTAAATGGTGAGCACAACCATGTGATTGAGTACAGCTTAAAGCTCGACTCCAACCCTGAGTTCACATCCTGTGTGCTTGTCGCTTACGCAAGGGCAGCTTACCGCATGAACAAGCGCGGAATAAGCGGCTGCAAGACTGTGTTCGATGTAGCGCCTGCGGACCTTTCACCACTCTCACCGGAGGAAATGAGGGCACATCTGCTGTAGGACTGTGAAAGCGGTTCTTTTATGGGATGTTCATAAGTTCTGCGGAAGAGATAACGGTATTTACTATTTTGCCGCAAAATATTTTTTCTGAAGCGCACGTAAGTTCCGTGAAAGCGATGACATATTCACTGTAAAACCTGAAAACTATGGTGTCAAAGCAGGTTGATTCATACGAAAATGTATATTTTCAAGCCTGTCTTGACACCTGTTTTTTATTCCTGTAAAAATCTGAACCACTCTAGGTCGAAATTGCAGCCCGGAAGGTACAGGAGGGTCACCGTTATCTCCCCTCCGACAGGCTCAATATTAAACTCATGTTCTACGGGAGCGGCACTCTCTTCAAATTCAATCAGTTCCGTCCGCTCCGTTCCGGCACAGTCTATTTTTAACCGGATTGAATCCTTGGCATTTGCAGTCCTTCCACAGATTTTTATTTTATCTGCTGACTGTGCACCCATATTGAGGCGCCTGTAGATGATTGACACATTGTTTCCTATGCCTGTTACAGCCGTGCCATCCACCTTGTAGCTGTCACCGAAAATCTCATCATAATCTGCGGCATTTATACGGTCAAAGCCGTGAAGGACAGGCACAAATGAGAAGCTGTTGAGCTGGAAATTATCCTCGCTCTCAATGCTGATATGGTGTATGCCCTTTATTCTTTCCGAGAGCCTGTACTCTGCTTTCTTAAACTCAAGCCATCCGGCACTCTCATCAAACTCCGCGTCCAGAATATTCTTGCTGTCATCGTCAAGATATATTCTTAATTTCACCGCTCCCGGATAATACTTAAAGAGATACATCTGTAGCTGCTCTGAGCCGTTCACACCGAAATCCATTGCGCCAAAGCTGATTTTTGTCTTTTCCTTCCCCAGAAATCTTACTCCGTGCCCAACCCCCTCGCTCAGTCCATGCGGTCTTTCAAGGCAGAGTCCCGCACTCACAGGCTCATAAGGGTCAAGGTATGCCGGCCCGATTCCAGCCGCCGTAAATTCAAGGCTTGACCTTACACCAGCCGCCGTCCTTCCATTGTAAGCATCGCACCTTAAATAAAAGCTTCCGTCACCGGCAGCGTTCACAGTTACATAGCCCTCGCTAAGCATATCCACGGCTTCCATTTTAACCTGTGCTTCCGCAGCCTCCATTTTATCCGGTGCTTTCCCGGTTCCAGTTTTAATCATAGCTTCATCAGCCTCACCCTGTTGAATGACCGTCGCCGATTTGATTGCTATACCCGTAGTATCTGTTATGCTCCATTTCAAATCCCTGTATGTGGCATTCTCAGGATAAAGCTTCCAGTGTACCTTGACTGAGCTCTTGTCCGCACTCAATGTGAATGTCTCTGCTGTAAGCTCGACCTTTCTTATCGGTATTTCATTTTCTGAATATACCGAATCCATCAGCCCTTCGGCATTGCGGGTATGATTTCGCTTCTCAGCGTCTTCGGAAAGCTGAAAACTGTTTTCTGACATATCCTCTGCCATATTATTTTTGTCGGTGCATATACAGCTCTGTACTAAATATTCGTCACGCATATTTTTGTCATCTGTAACGCATAAATCAATTGAAGCAGCCCAAAGTCCTTCCGCCTCCGCTGTCACAGTTATCTTTCCGGTCACACCTTCAACAGGCGCGATGACCGCCAGCAGCTTTCCGCCAAAAAGTCTCCTCGACGAAGCCTTGACCTGGTCAAAATCCGTGCTGTCGCCGTTGTCCAGCCCGACAAGCCTCCCTGCTCCCGTCACCTTTATCTCAACGCGGTTGTTGGCATTATCTACTGCATAACCGTCCTTATCAAGCGCACCTATCTCCACAAAAATCAGCTCACCATATCGATTTTCCATCTGCCGCCTGTCCGCCTCAATTACAAGCCTGTCGGCATCCGAAAATGAATGTCTCATCTGCCTTGCAAGCTCATTTCCGGCTTCATCATACGCGACAGCCTCAACATATCCCTTTTCATAAGGCACCTTCCAGTGCGGCACAAGCTCCGTGCCATGCGCATGGTCAATTACTTTTCTTCCCATACTCATTCCATTTACAAACAGTTCCACTATAGGAGCATTGGAGCACACGCACACGTCGACCACCTGCCCCGGATTGAAGTCCCAGTGAGGGAAAACATGAACCATCGGATTTTCCTTAAATGATGTCCATTCAGCCTGATAAATATAGTAGGAATCCTTTTCAAACCCTGCCGTGTCCATCTGCCCGAAGTAGCTGTTGCGCGTGTGGTACGGTGTCGGCTCACCAAAGTAATCCACTCCGGCCCAGATAAACTGTCCCAGGCTGAAACCGGCATCCCTGTCCGCTATTATATTGTCCGTATAACTGTGCGCACCCCATCCCGCACTGCAGTTGCCAAGTGCTGAACACTGCTCATCTGTATCGCATAAGGTACCTGTCTCTATAGGAAAATGATATACTCCCCTGCTCGCAAGCATTGATGACGTTTCACTTCCGTATATCACCCAATCCGGATGCTTTGCATGGTGCTCCTTGTAGAGATATTCACCATAGTTGTAGCCCACAGCGTCGACCAGACCGGCACATTTCTGCGTGTTTTCCCATCTCATGTAGTTAGAGGCAAAGGTAGTGAAAGCGTGTTTTTTCGGGTCATGCTTTTTAACCTCCCCCAACAGCATGACAAGCTCCGCCAGCCCTTCGTCCCCCGCATGCATATCATATATCTCGTTTCCGACGCTCCACATGATAATACTTGGGTGGTTCCTGTCGCGCCTTATCCAGCTCTCCACATCCTTCTTCGCACTCTCCGCAAAAAATCTTCCGTAGTCATACTTTGTCTTAGTGTGCCCCCACATGTCAAATGCCTCTGAATCGACAAGGAAGCCCATCTCATCAGCCAGCTCCATAAACTCAACAGAAGGCATATTGTGTGCTGTCCTTATGGCATTTACGCCCATCCGTTTCAGACCCTCAAGCTTTCTTCTCACCGCCGACTTGTTGACAGCCGCCCCCAGACAGCCAAAGCCGTGGTGCTCGCAGGAGCCCTTTATCTTCACATGTCTTCCATTTAATAAGAAACCCTTATCGCAATCTATCTCTATTGTCCTAAAGCCGAACACCGACTGTTCATAGTCAAAAACCTCTCCCCCCTTAATAAGCTCTGCCCTGAGCTCATAGAGATTTCCGCAATAGATGTCCCATAGCTTTGGTGCTGTAATTTCAAAGGTGTGGCGGTATATATTGCTTTTTTCACCAATTATCTGGTTAAATATAATACATAAAGAATCCTCCTCATTGCTCCGCATATCATTCTTTCCGTTCTTCTGCGTGATGATATATCTTATAGAATCAAACGGCTTTTCATCA
Organism: Eubacterium sp.; assembly: GCA_003486385.1. Taxonomy (GTDB): domain Bacteria; phylum Bacillota; class Clostridia; order Lachnospirales; family Lachnospiraceae; genus CAG-882. Next base: position 4,840 of record DNFT01000086.1, read on the forward strand.
TCTGCACCCTGCGCTGCCTCCACCTCGACTTCCACATCCCATGTATCTGAAGCCTCACGCTTCACCGGCGTTATGTACAGTCCTGATGACGCTATGTGCGTGCTTTCGCGCTCTATCAGATAGACACTCCTGTATATACCTGCACCCGAATACCACCTGCTGTTCGGCGACCGGTGCACAACCCTAACCAGAAGCTCATTCTCGCCCGCCTCAAGGTATGGTGTTATATCCACCTCAAAGGATGAATAGCCGTACTTCCAGGTTCCTGCCGACCTGCCGTTTACAAACACCTCCGAATCCATATAAATCCCTTCAAAAAAGAGCACCCTCTCAAGCCCATCCGGCACATACATGAGCTTCCTCCTATACCAGCCGACAGAGTCCCTGTACAGATTCCTCACATCATAAATCAGGTAATCGTGCGGGAGCCTTACCGGCATATACTCCCCATCCGGACATTGTAGATTTTCTTCGCTGTATTCCTTTTCAAGGAACTGCCAGCCATTGTTGAGGCATGTTTTCCGCTTCATATTTCCTCCTCCATTTTATATATGGTTATATTAAATAATTCTGGTGTCAGAACATATTCTATAAACATAATCACCTAAAATATAACCTTTTATTTTATATCCCTTGTAATTGCTGTTTTTTTGATATAACATGTTAAACAAAGACACCCCATTTCCGATTGCGTATTAAAATATATTGCCGCCGCCCTGTAATTTCATAATATACGCAATCACGTTTTTTTCAATCTAAAGATTTTGCTGTTATATAAGGATTTGAACATAATGAAGAATATAGACATTACTGATAAAATGCTTTTCCTGATAAATACAAATAAGCTCCCTGATTACCCATTTTACCTCGTACACATCGGCTCGCTGGTAAACCAGCATCCCTGCGTCAGGCCGGATGGACTCCCTGACTACCAGCTTCTCTACTGCATAGCCGGTGAAGGGCTGTTCACAGTTGATGGGCACGAATATCACATTACCGCAGGTATGGGTGTCCTGCTAAAGCCTGATGCCGCACACGAATACCATGCCATCAGGGAGCCATGGTCGACCTACTGGGTGCGTTTTTCCGGTGCCGGATGTGATATGCTCCCACAGCTTGCCGGCTTCACAACGCACAAGCTGTTCTATATCCGCTCCTTCGACCGCCTAATGTATCTTTTCAACACCCTTTACGCATCTGCCGGACAGAGCGGACTGCTCAACAACAACGATGTAGCTCTGCAGCTATACCACTTTCTGCTTGAGTATCCTGAATGCATCTGCGATAACAGGGAAAATGTGAAACTGCATGACACAAAGGCTGTCCGGCTGTCCGAGGTCATCGCATATATAGAGGAGCATTATCCGGACGACATCCCGCTAACCGCACTCTCGGATATTGCACATATGTCACCGCAGCATCTGTGCCGCCTGTTCAAAAAAACCTACCAGCTGCGGCCTGTCGAATACATCAACAGCTACCGCATAAGTAAAGCAAAAAATCTCCTTCTATCGTCAAAAGAAATGACCCTGAAGGAGATTGCAGCGAGCACAGGCTTTAATGACCTGAGCTACTTTTGTTCACTTTTCAAGAAATCGGAGGGAATTACACCAACCGAATTTCGTGTATTGCAAAAATAATGATATATCCGATTTTATAGATAGAAAGCAGCCTTCACACCGGTCAGGCTTCAGGCTCCGTTGCAATGTGACTAAATACATGCAGCCTGCCGGCATCACCTGCTTTTACAAAATGTCTTTAAAATACTTTATTGTATTGGTAATTCCCTCTGATAGATGAACCTCCGGCTTCCAGCCATCTGCTATCCTCGCTGCCAGCGAAATATCCGGACGACGTCTTACAGGGTCATCACTTGGAAGTTCAACATACTCTATCCTTGAGTCCGTATCTATCATGGACACAACCATATCCGCAAGCTCTTTTATAGTGAATTCCTCAGGATTTCCAAGATTAACCGGACCATGTACCTCATCACCGGTCGCCATTACCCTCACAATTCCCTCAACCAGATCATCCACATAGCAGAAAGAACGCGTCTGGCTTCCGTCACCATATATTGTTATATTCTCTCCGTTCAGGGCCTGCACAATAAAATTCGATACAACACGACCGTCATCCATCGACATATTCGGTCCATAGGTATTGAAAATTCTTATAACCTTTATACGTGCACCATATTCCCTCATATAGTCAAAGCATAAGGTCTCTGCGCATCTCTTGCCCTCATCATAGCATGATCTTATTCCTATAGGATTCACGTTGCCAAAATATCTCTCTGTCTGGGGATGCTCAAGAGGATTTCCATACACCTCGCTTGTTGAAAACTGCATAAGCTTAGCATTATTTTTAACTGCAAGCTCAAGCAGATTAATTATTCCTAACACATTGGTTTTTATCGTATATACCGGTGACTTCTGATAGTGCTTAGGACTTGCCGGACAGGCAAGATTATAAATCTCGTCTATGCCATCTATGTCAAGCGGCTCCGTTATATCATGCTCAATGAACTCGAACCTGTCACACCCTGACAGCTTCTCTATATTAGCCCTGCTCCCCGTGTAAAGATTATCACAGCATATAACATATGCATCTCCATCATCAATTAAGCGCCTGCAAAGATTCGAACCAATGAATCCGGCTCCACCTGCTACAAGAATTCTTTTCATCTTCTACCTCGACCATAAATTTTCTATAATATATAACCAAATGCTGATACGCTTCCGTACTTTATAGAGTATAACATAAAAAACGCGGTTAGCCAAGAATAAAACACACTATGCTGTATCGAAACATCCTGCAGCAGTGGCAGACCCAGCACCTTTAATGTGTGCGGCAGGCTCTCATGAAATTATTGAACATTGACTTTTCAGGAGGAGCTTGTTATCATCTTAACAATTGGATGTATATGGAGGATTGCCATTATGAAAAAATTCACTTCAGACTATATTAACAACCATAAGTACAATATTGCAATTGCAGGTACCGGATATGTCGGTCTATCACTTGCTGTGCTGCTCGCACAGCACAACCACGTCACAGCTGTGGACATTGTTCCTGAGAAGGTAGAGCTGATTAACAACCGCCGGTCTCCTATACATGATGATTATATTGAAAAATATTTATCGGAAAAAGAACTGGATCTTACTGCTTCCACTGATGCCGTCTCCGCATATAAGAATGCCGACTTCATCATAATAGCGGCCTCCACGGACTATGACAGCAGCAGGAATTTCTTTGACTGCTCAGCCGTAGAATCAATTCTTGAGCTTGTGCTTAAAACCAATCCCGATGCTGCTATTGTTATAAAATCGACAATACCTGTAGGCTATACCGAGGGTATCCGAAAAAAATACCACACAAATAATATCATATTCAGTCCTGAATTTTTAAGGGAATCAAAAGCACTGTATGACAACCTGTATCCATCACGGATAATAGTTTCATGTGACAGCACATGTGAAGAGAAAGCCCATCTTTTTGCAGCATTGCTAAAACAGGGCGCACTCAAGGACAACATCGATACACTCTTTATGGGCTTTACAGAAGCTGAGGCTGTGAAGCTTTTTGCCAACACCTATCTGGCACTCCGTGTCTCCTACTTTAATGAGCTTGATACCTATGCCGAAGCCAAGGGTCTCAACTCTGCCGACATAATAAATGGCATATGCCTCGATCCGCGTATAGGAACACATTATAACAATCCATCATTCGGATATGGCGGATACTGTCTCCCGAAGGACACAAAACAGCTGCTCGCCAACTTTCAGGATATACCGCAAAATATGATCACAGCAATTGTCGAATCCAACCACACAAGAAAGACTTTTATTGCAGACCGCGTCATGGAACTCGCACAGACTGATGCTGCAGACAGCTCATCCGGAAGAGAAATTATAATAGGAGTATACCGTCTGACCATGAAAAGCAATTCCGACAACTTTAGACAGTCTGCAATTCAGGGAGTAATGAAACAGCTAAAAGCCAAAGGAGCCTCCATTATAATATATGAGCCGACGCTTCCTGATGGTTCGATTTTCTCAGACTGCAAAGTTATAAATAACCTGAATAAATTTAAAACCCTTTCTAATGCCATAATAGCTAACAGATATTCTCCGTGCCTTGATGATGTCAGCGGCAAGGTATATACCCGCGATATTTTTGGCCGTGACTAGAGAGCCAATATAAACCTTATCCGTCATTCCTGCTGTATATATCAAACAGTTACAGGAAGTAATATATAACAACAGGCTTGTCTGCGATGGACTGAATTGAAAAAACAATCCATTGCAGGCAGGCCTGTTATATTTTTTTCGTATTTCTCTTATTTTATTCTATGTGTTGTTATATTTCATTTTTATGTGCAAATTCCAGATACGCATCAAAGCACTCTATATATAATCACAAACGTGAATATATAATAATTTTACACCAATTATATAAAATATCACCACGGGTATTTATTTTTGTACCTCCATAGTCACCGCACACAGCATGCTGTCAGGGCCCGGGGCTCCCGTAACGGCACCAATATAGTCATCGCCGAGTAGCTCATAGAAATTGCCGCTGATATTCAGGTCAGGAAGCCGTCCGATAAGCCTGCCGTTTTCCATAAGATATGCCATCTGTACAGGTGCAGCAAAATGACCTCCCGGTGTGACATCACCTCCCGAGGTCACAACAACATACACAGCCTTTCCAGGAACTAGCGCGCTTAAGGCAGGAGCAGTCGGTTCTATGTAAAACCGATTAAAGCCAAGACCCGGAACACCGTCGTAACCGGCAACTGCCGTTCCCAGGTCAGGCAGATTAAATTGAGCCGATGATTTCTTTGTGGTCAGGACTCCTGTCAGGGTTCCTTTGTCAATCAGCGTCGGACGCAGGTCAGGCGCTACGCACCCTTCATCATCAAAAAAACAAACTCCCGAGTTTGTCGCAGGATTCATATCGTTTTTGAATGAAAGCTTGTCCGAAAATGCCTTCTGTCCCAGCTTACCGCTAAGCAGCGATGCTCCTGAAACATACATCTCCGCCACAAAATGCTGCAAAAATGTGCCGAACAAATCGGCGGTATCCATCACAACAGGATATCTTCCGGAAGCAATATCGGCAGGTATATAAAACGCATCATATTCTTTTTTAAACCGCGAGAGCAGCTCATCAGCATCAAAATGATTTCCCTTGTAACTGAACACAGTGTCAAACAAATTGCCTGAGCCTCTGTTTTGTGCAAGTAAACTGATACTCACATTGCGTTCAGCACTTGTCAGATGCCGTCCCAACGAATTGCGATACTCGGTCTTCTGGTAATTCAGGCTGATTTTATTTGAAAAAGCAAACTTCGGACAGACCTCCCCAAGGCGATCCAGAAAACTCTGCATTGTAGGAATAAAATCAGACACGTGAATAATTTCCTCCTCATGCAGGCTTTCCTGCTCCAGGGCTCCGTCCAGCTTGCATGGATACGGAATACCAAGTGTGAGAGCCTCCATGGCTTTTTCTGTCAATTTCTGCTCGTCCGGTGTTCCAAGACACCCGGCAATGCCGATGCATCCGTTTTCATACACGCGGACTGTGCCCGTCGTCTCCTCCTTTTCGCGGAAGCTGTCGATTTTGCCGCCAGTTACATTAAGTGTGACGGAACGCCTTGTTTTAATAATAAACTCTTTTTGCATGCTAATCACCTCACTGTACATTCATTGATGAAACACGGACATAAGGCCCGCCAAAGCCAACAGGCAGATTCATCTGCTCCATCTTTCCACAGCCGCCGGTCACAAATGACAGCAGCTTCACATCGCGTGTCAGTCCGTCAATCAGGCCAAGTGTTTCAAAAACAGACCCCGTCAGCACACTTATCTGTACAGGCTGCCCAAGCCTGCCGTCAACTATCTCATAAGCAAGACTCGGTGCTATCGTAAAGGTGCTCATGCCGCTTCCGTGGCTGATTGTCTTTATAAAATATCCCTTCTTTATAGGCGCAATAAGCTGGTCAAAATCCAGGTCTCCGCCCTCAATATATGTAGTAGTCATACGCACGATTGGCTCAAAGGTACAGTCGATTGCGCGGGCATTGCCTGTCAGAGCTTCGTCAAGTGCTGCTGCGGTCTGGGCGCTGTGCAGCCTTCCAGCCAATACTCCGTCCTTAATCAGATAATTCTTGCAGGCGCGTGTGCCCTCATCATCATACGGTACATAACCACATCCCGGAACCAATCCGCTCTCGGCAATGGACAAAATAGGCGAACCCACTTTTTTCCCTAGCTGCCATTCATCGCGCATGGTTTCATCGGAGAGCATGAAATCCGATTCAGACTTATGTCCGAAGGACTCATGTGCAAACACGCCTGCCGCCTCCGGAGAAAGAACCACAGGATACCTGCCCGGAACCACAGGAACGGAATTACGCATGAACGCTGTCTGCTCTGTCATTGCGCTACGAATTTCATCGTCCAATCCCTTCAATTCGTCAAAATGTGTACAGCCCTTCTGCCAGTGCCCGGAAAATTTCTTTTCTCCTTCTGTCATATCGCAGTAAAAGGATAATCCGCAGGTCTGATAATCATATGTGATATCCGCACCAAGGCTTGACTGAAAATGGAACAGACTGTTGCGGTCAAGGTATGTGCCCTGCGGCATTGAGACACAGCTATCCTCGGACAGCAATGGCAGATACGACAACAAAAGATTCTGTTTTTCCTTCGCCGGAATATCCCTCACGGAGCAGTCCGCAAAACACATCAGCGTATCCTTGTTGCGCTCAAAAAGGCGTACAACCTGGTCATCCAAAATCTGAGCATTCGGCGTGGCGGCATCATAAAGACCGTCCAGCGTTTTCTGTAAATTCTCCAAATCCGTCACCGATGCATAATACCACATCCTGCCGTCATACACCCTCAAAAATGCCCTGCACTCCACACGCGTTCTCATTTCCTCAAGAATGCCCGCTTTGTACGAAATCGTGGTATGGCTGCGATCTTCGGTACGCACGTCGGCATAAAAGCCGTCCCTGAATTTTATCATAATGAGGTTCCTCCTTATGGCTGTATTTTGTTTTGTACCACTATTTTATACCAATCCCAAAATTTATACAAACTAATTTATTTTACAGACTAATTTGTTTTATAAAGTTAATTGTTTTATAAATTTATTTGTTTAACAGTTTCTTCAAGAGCAGCTTCAGCTCCTCCTCCGGAAGAAATGGATATATGTCATCAAGATTTACGTCATATTTGTCATTCACGCAGCCCTCAATCAGCTTGTGAAAGCCCTCGTCCGACACATACGGCAGATATTCCGATATATCTTTTCCCATTTCAACAGCCCTGAAAAACAGCTCATCTACATCATCAATAAGTGTGAGTATATCATGTACCGTAACCCCCTCAAACTCTCCGTCCGGACTCTCTGCAATTTTTTCATATATCTCCATAAGCTCCTCATCTTCAAAATACGGAAGCATCTTTTTTAAATTAATCTTCATAATCAAATCCTCCTCTTCTAACCAACTGCTGTTCCGCAACAGTCAGCTTGACAAACAAATCGTGGTCAATCTTACAATGCCTGTTCTTCATGCTCTGCAGAACCCTCATTCTCTCATCGGGCGACAACTGATAAAACACCCGGGCGACAACTGATAAAACACCCGGTCGACAGCTATTGGAAACTGTCCTGTCGTCATAAGCTTGAGTACATATTCCCTGCTCCTGTCGACAAATATATTATCCGGGTCAATATCCCCATTGTCGTTGTCATTTATGCACAGCAGTTCATCAACACCTATCTGAAGAAGCCCCGACAGCTCCACCAGACTGTCGAGCGACGGCATTACCTCAGTTTATCTTAAAACCATTACAGGAAGATGGTAAAAATCTATTAGCTCTGGAGGTTTCTCCCGGCCGCAGCACCCCATATTATTACAAGGCAGACGGCGTGATGGAAGCATATATCCGTGTTGGAAATGAAAGCGTAATTGCCCCGGATTACATTGTGAATGAACTGATCTTAAAGGGAACCAATCAGTCCTTTGATACCCTAACAACAGATGCGGTAAAAAAGGATTACAGCTTTACACTTCTGGAAGCAACCTATCTGGAACGGACTGGTCTCCGCTTTGAGCCATCCGATTATGTCTCCTTCGGTTTGGCTGACAAAAATGGGGTCTTGACCAATGCCGGAAAGCTCATGAC
>DNFT01000040.1 GCA_003486385.1 Eubacterium sp.
TAGCCGGATGATAACTTCTCTGCTGACTTGCTCTGTGAACCTGTTGTGATGTTCAACATTCTGTTGGCATTCATTGCCTGTAAATTGTGCTGTACTACCATAATATATTCCTCCCTGAATATCTATCGGCGTCCATGCCGATGTGAATTGTTATGGAGGCTCTGCCTCCAAGATGGTAAGTATTCCCTACCTTCTGTATATTATATCGGTTCAAAGTCTTAGAACCTTATACCTGAATAATATCTTTTTTAATTATTTTTTCTTGTCCATGAATACAGGCTCGCTCGTCACCTTATTCATGGTCTTGTAGTAGTTCGCGGCATACTGCTGGTTCTTCTTCACGCTGCCAATCTCCCTGCGGCGCTGTGCGAACTTCGCTGTAATCCTGTCCTTGTTGCGTTTCTCCTCAGCCATGAGGTGGCTGCTCTTCTCCATAATCTGTGTTATTCTGCCCTGAAGACTCTTTATCTCAGCCGAATAGCCCTCACGGTTCTTCTCAAGCTCTGCCTTCACATTATCGTACACAAGCTGAAAGCCCTCGTCCATGGCATTGAGCTGGTCAACAAGCTCTGCCTTCTGCTCGACAATATGACCGAATGCCTCCTCGTCAAACGAAGCCGCATTCAGTACCGCCTCCTGCTCTGTATTGAGCTTCTCAAAGGAATCAAGAATCCCAAGCTTCCTGTCAAGGCTGCTCTCCAATATGGTTAAATAGCTCTCCGTCATGCTCATACGCATCCTCATTTCCGTGCACTGCACCCGCAGCCAATATTATTTGGAAGTGTTATTTCTCGAAAGCTGGATTACTTCCTTCCATGTATCTCTCATGGTTCTAAGGTGCTTTAGCACTTCCTCTATAATCTCCTTGTCCTTCTTTACATTGGCTTCGCGAAGCCTTGTCCTGATATACTTATAAACCTCATCGAAATCTTTGGCAACAGGATATTTGAAATCAAGTGTATTCTGAAACTCTTCTATAATGCGTTCCACCCTGCGGATACTGTTGTGAGCCTTCTCCACATCGCCCTTATCTATAGCCATAATGGCAATGTTGGCATACTTGATGGCTCCGTCATACAGCATAAGCGTAAGCTCCGCCGGTGATGCTGTGAGTATCTTATTCTTCTCGTACTGCTGATAGCCTGCAGATGTATTCATGCAACTGCCTCCTCTTACCTGCAAAGCACAGCCCACCATCATCCCGATGATGAGCTGTGCATATTTATAGTACTATTTTATCAGATTATCTTCCTGTTGTAAAGGTACAGTCAGTGTCATGAAAAATTAAATCACTCAACATCATGAACCTAAAAGGCTGGAAAGCGAGGAGGTAGATGACTGGAGCTTAGACAATGCTTTCTCCATTGCAGAGAACTTCTTGTAATAGAACTCCTCGTAGTACTCAATCTTCTCCTGCCACTTGCTTACCTTGTCCTTGTAATCGCTGTACTCACTGGACATCTGCTTGTCATTATATATCGTGTAGATGCTGCTGACACTTGAGGATGCCATTCTCTTGGTAAGGTCATTGTATACCGAGGTGGACAGCTTCTGGAAGAACTCTGCCACGACCTCCGGATCCTCATTGATTGCCGCCATGAGCTTGTCCTCATTGCCCGATGTGGTGGCATCATCCGCATCTCCGTCTATATGGAGACAGCCCTTCTCATTGGTATCCGCTGAGAAGTAGCTTGCCGTATTTATTCCGAAGGATGAGAGCGAATATGTCTTTCCGTTAATCTCAAAGCTGGTATTCATAAGGCTCTTAAGGGAAGATGATGTATTTCCAAGAGTACTGTCACGTCTGAGAAGCGAATCCTTAATCTTGGTCTCCCACTTCTCTATCTCATTGTCGGACATATCCTTCTTCTCATCATCGGTCAGCGGCTCATAGTCCTTCGCTGCTGCAGCATTATAAGCTGTATCCATGTCCTTGATGAGTTCATTGTACTTTCCGAGGAATTCCTTAATCTTATTGTACATGCCCTGTGTATCATTGGAGGTTGTGATGCTCACTTCCTCACCGGCCGCTGTCACCTGCATCGCTGTGATTGAAAGACCGTTGATGGAGAATGTACCTGTACTGCTCGTAAATGTGGCGCCGTTGAGAACTATCTCTGCGTCCTGACCGCTTATTCGGGCAGCATCGGAAGAAACTTTGCCATTCTCAACTTCCTCGATAATCTTCTTAGCAAGCTTTTTTTGCTCGTCCGTTCCGCTTGCAAGCAGCTTACGATACTTGGTCATCTCAGCAGTCTCAACAGTTTGTTTTCCATCCGTATCCTTCTCTGTTGTATATGCCGCAAACAATCCAAGCTTCTGTAAAGCATCAAATCCTTCTTCGTTATTGGCCATTAGAGTGAACTCACCTTCCGCACCTGAGGTCTTGGCATTGACGAAGAATCTCTGGTTGGTCTCATCGAAGCTTGCGTTGATTCCGGCATCCTTGAACTTGCTGATAAGCTGATTGACAGTCATTCCGTCAGTTATCTCTATCTCTGTATCATTGACAGCTATCTTGCTTCCTGTCTTTATTCCCATATCGGCAAGGGCAGTGCTTCCTGTAACCTTCTTATTACCTGTATCGTTCTTATCGTCTGACAGCTTCACTACGCCGCCTGTCATGTACGCTGAGGAGGCAAGCTTATTAACCTTCATCTTCTGTGTGCCGTTGACAGCTGATGATGAAGCTGTAACAGTCGCTGCCTTGCTGTCCGATATAGTGCTTGTCTTAAGGCTGTACGCTGTAGACATTCTCATATTGGAAAGGCTTGATGTATAGAAGCCATATATCTTGCTGTTCATGGTCTTCCAGGCATCCATCTTCCATTCCTGCTTAGTCTGCGCCTTCTCATACTTCTCTTTCTTGGTTGAATATGCCGATACAAGCTCCTGTACAAGGGAGTCTGTATCAAGTCCCGATATAAGTCCGCTGACTCTTATTGCCATAATTAACTCCTTTCCACCATATTATGATGGTTCCGTTTACAATAAAAACGCTCTTTCCGTGATGTTAGCGTTTCTCGTCCACAAGGATTCCGGCAAGCTCCCATGCCTTAGCGATAAGGTCAAGAGTCTTCTCCGGCGGAATCTCCTTAATTGTCTCCTTGGTATCCTTGTCAACTATCTTGATTGTTACTCTGTTGGTCTCATCGTGATAACCGAATTCTGCAACCGTATTGTTGTTGAGCTTGCTGTTAATCTCTGATATACGCTGCTTGAGAGCCTTCTCATTGAGCTGGATATCCTGTTCAACCTTCTTGCTGTTGTCGTCTGCAGCAGTGTTAGCGCTATCCTTGCTCTGCTGGCTGCCCTTATTAGCTGTCTGCACCTTAACCGTATCCGGCTGCCTGTTATTATTCTGTACGCCGACCTCCTTGGTCTCGGTAACAGTAGTGTTCTGCTTCGCCATATTGACCGAAGCACTGATTGCAGCACTTGATGCTGCCCCTTTAATTCCTTCAATCGCCATTTCAAGACACCTCCGTGTGTTCATTTAAATTATATTGACGCTGCTTCTTGTTGTATGTGTGTATCCTTATATTTCTTCATACTCTCTATTGTATTTCGGCAGACCGATATAAAAAGTTTAGTCCTATATAGCTATCCTAAAAGGTTCCTGAGTGCCTCCGCTCCGTCGGAAACGCTTGCAGCCTTGTTCGCATCCTTAATCTGCGCATATACCTCCTTGCGGTACACCGGAACGGACTTAGGGGCTGTGATTCCTATCTTAACCTGGTCTCCCTTGATTTCAAGCACGGTTACCTCTATATCGTTGTTGATTACAATGGACTCATTCTTCTTTCTCGATAAAGCAAGCATTATTTTTCCTCCTTCATCTTCTGAATATAGTCATACACATTGTAACGAACTTCATAGTTATCGTTGTTCACGATAAGCTGGCACGCCTTCTTAGTGTTCATATTGATGACAATCGGTGCCTTTAAGTTAGCGGTCATCTTCGTGAGGTCGGACGGAACCGTCACAACAGACAGCAGGAAATAATCGGCCTCCGACTCCACCTCTCCCAGCTGGGCAAGCCATTCATCATCCACAACCGGATTATACTCCGCCACAACCTTCATAGGGTCGATGACAGTGAAAGCAAGCTGTGGCTCATCAAGACACTGCAGCCACATAATTCTGCCCTTTTTCTCGGAATTATATATCAATGTATACCTTGTATACTCTTCAAATCCCATCAAGCCCTGAGTAAATGTGATTATCCTGTCCTCAGCGACCTCTATCTCCCCAAATAATCTTGTATTAACCTTCATGTACTCTCTCCTTATATCAGATGCAGAAGCTCCGCTCCCGATTTGATGTTAAAGCCATCCGCATACATAAGAATGTGCATACTAAATACTGTAATTATTGTATGCACATCCCCGCACGCCTGTCTTAACATATTATTCTTTACAGATAATCAAGTAATGACTGTCTCACTGTCTTAGAAGCTGTCGCGATTGCTGCATTGTACACTGTCTCTGCCGCAGCAAAGTCAACTGCGATATCCTCTAACTCCACATCCTCATTCTTGGACTTGAGATCCTTGAACGTGGTCTGCTGCTGTGTGAGTCTGGTCTCAGTGAGTGTAAGTCTCACTTTACGGCTTCCCACATCGGACAATTCAGTGTTGACTGTCGACTGATAGCCCTTCATCTGTGTGATTCCCTTTGCAAAGAGCGCTTCCATATTATTCTTGGCATAATCAAGCTCCTTAGTTGCCGCCTCTATCATGGACTCAAGCTCATCAGTCTGTCCAGCGTACATGTCAGAGCTTTTCATATCCTTTAATCTGGAAATCTTTTTCTCAATATCCATAACCGATGAAAGACTGTTTACAAGGTCATCTAAGTCTCTTCCTATATTATAGCTGAGCACATCCGTAGCGCGTGAGTTGACCTTAAGGTTCTGGCTGAAGTTGATGGTGTACTCTATGTCCTGACTATCATCGCCTGTCTTGCTTGACATAGAATATACCTGTCCATTGGTCAAATCCTCGCAGTCGAAATAGTGCTCCGGTCTGATATCTCCCTTCGCAAACGAGTCCTTGCGATATGACACATCTATCTGTGAATTGCCAAGTGCCTGCTGCGAAGCTTTAGAAAATACCAGCTCGCCCTTATCGTACACATAATATGCTGTATTGTCGGCAAGGTTTCCGGCAGTCATAATGGCTTCAAGCTCCGGTGTGCTTACCGCCTGTATTGTACCGGCGTAGGCCTGTCCGTCAACTGTAATCTGAGGAAGTGATGCCGCATCAGCCGCATCGTAGGCACAGCCACCATAGGCAAGCCTTATTCTGTACACCTCCTGTGTCTCAGGCGTATCTGAGGCCTTTATTGAAGCTATTTTGTTGATATCAACACCATTCTTCATATACTTGGTTGTCGTAAAATCAGAGCCCTTGAAGCTCTGTTTAATCCTGTAGGACAGACCTGCCACCTCGGCATCGTTCTGGAAGGTGAGTGCTCTGTCCGTTCTGTATCCGGTAAAGATATATCTTCCTGAGCTGTCCGCATTTCCCTCTGCATACATCGCATCTCTCAACTGCTGTATACTCTGTATTATCGCGCTTCTGTTGGTTGTCTCATAGGAATCCGTAGAACCCTGTGTGCAGTACTTGATGATATCCTTATAGATACCGTCCATATTATTTAGTGATGTCTCTGTGAGTGTAAGCCACGCACCTGCATCAGGAACATTCTTCTTTAAGTACTGTTCAACCTCTGTCAGGCTGGTTCTGAGAGAGAGTGCTCTGATAGCTATAATAGGGTCATCCGATGGCTTGGATATCTTCTTCTGAGATGACATCTGCTGCTCTGTTGTATATAAATTATTCTTCGACTTGTTGACATTACGCATTGTCGTATTCGTCATCATTGTGTTGGTTATACGCATTTTAAGCCTCCATTCTATCTTTCCCGGTCTGTTTTACCGCAAGCTCCCTTACAGCCCTGTCTCCTCAATAAGCTTGCTGTATATCTGGTTCATGACTGAGATAACCTTTGAGGAAAGGTCATAGGCGTGCTTGTATTTTACAAGGTCAACACCCTCCTCATCCTCATCAACTCCCGATATGGATGTGCGCTGTGTCTCTATGGCACCCTTGACATTGCTGTAGTTCGTGCTGAAGCTCGTTGCTCTCTTGGTATCTACGGATATCTCGGATACCATTGAGGAAAGGAAATCCCAGAAGGTTCCGCTCTTGATTGTCACCTTGTCCTTAAGTGCATATAAATCGTTTGCCATATCAGGATTCTCACCTCGTGACGCATCGTACGAAACCGGAAGCTTAGACAGATCACTTATCATGTCGGCATTCACACTTATATTTCCTGCCGTCACATAGGAATTGCTGTCATACTTCGATACAAGAAGCTTCTCTGTATTCATCGTGCCATCTGCTAACTGGCCATTGGTAATTATATCGTTAAATTCCTTTGCAAGTGTTGTCACGAAACGGTTTAACTGTGACTGATAATAAGGTATTCCCTTGTAGGAAGGATTCCTGTAGGAATCAACAACTATCTCAAGCGACTGATTTCCGTTGGCATCCGTCTGCACCTTCTCATAAGAATCATTACAGCCGTCTCTCATATCGAACAATGCCTTGAGGCTGCCTCTTCCATTCTCCTCATAAGGATTATACGGATTTCCGTTGCTCCACTTGATATCATAAAGACCCTGCGCATCGCTTGCATTTCTCTTTTTGTCCGTCTCCCTTGCAACGCACTGCAGGGTATCATAGGTGTATCCTGTTACAATGTTCTGTCCATTGAAGGTAACTGTATAGTCTGAGACCCCATTTCCAATCTCACGCTCATTCACTGTCACATCTGCATAGCATGACAGCTGGTCGACAATTAAGTTTCTCGTATCCCTTAGATCATTTGCCGTGCCACCCGAAGCCTCTATTGTGTTAATCTGCTTGTTGAGTGAGGCTATCTGCTCTGCCATAGTATTGATAGAAGATACTGATGACTTAATCTCCTCATTGATATCGTTCTGGGTGTTCTGCATATTAGTCGATAATGTATTAAAGTAATTGCATACACTTGAAAGGTGGCTGAGCATCTGTCCTCTCTTGACTTCACTGCTGGGATCAGACTTAAGTGCATCTATCGTCTTAAAGAGATTATTGTACTCTGCGATAAAGCCTTCCGTGTTGAACTCATCAAGATATGTCTGAACAAGCTCTGAATACGTCTGAAGGTTCTCATACTGTCCGCACTGTGCATTGTTGTGTCTGTATCTCTCATCGTAGTACTGGCTTCTTGCCTGTGATATATCAACCATGGCAACGCCTGTTCCCACCGCTCCGTAAGGCTTATACACTCTTATGGCAAAGCCAGCTTCCTGTGAAACGGACTGACGTGTGTAGCCCTTGGTATTGATATTCGATATATTGTGTGCCGTGGTGTTGATTGCCGCATTGCTTGCAAACAGTCCCGACGCACCGATTGTCATTCCGAAAAATGTATTTGGCATATTGTTCCTCGTTTCCGGGCGGCTTCTCTATAAAGGCTGTGGGAATCCCACCTATGTGGTTTCCCATCTGCCGCAGAAACAATTCACTTTCGCCCTCAAATGAACTGTTCCCTTAAATCACCGATTCGGTGTCTATATCATCTGTATTACTGTGTCCATCATGGTGGTTATGACGTTGATGTATCTCGATGCAGCATTGTATGCCTGCTGGTAACGTACCATGTTCGTAAGCTCCTCGTCCGACGAAACTCCCATAACCTCTTGTCTTCCATTGTCAAGTCCACTGCTCAAATCATCCTGGTTGGCAACCATGCTCTCATAGACCTTGCCCTCACTTCCGACATCATCTACCAGCGCCTCATAGAACTGTTCAAATGTCAGGCTCTCGCTGCCTTCCCTGTAGAACATGCTCTTCTGGGAAAAGAGTGCTGTCAACTCCTTAGCCCTGTCATAGTCCACCTTGCCATCCTTCTGGCTGAGCGGCAGAACTGAGAAATCATAGAGTACATCAGGATTGATTTCAATATTGGCTATAGTGTAGATGGAATCCATACCAGACTCATTCTGGGTATTGTAGATGTAATATGTCTGCCCATCCGTCCCTGTAACCTCCTTGTATCTGTCGGTGTACTTTCTTGAAAAGAGCTCTGTTCCAGGCGTCTTGTTGGCATCCTTGCCATAATCCGTCTTATCCATGTCAAGCACCTTGCCTGTATATGTAACCGTTTTACCATTGCCATCTACGTAAGTAACTGTCGCGTCCTTCATCGGGCTGAGCACATTGTTAATCTGTTCCACGATGTTGTTAACCATCTTGTCAAAATTAGCTATGCTTCTTGCCATAACCGAATAATCCTTACAGCTCATAAAGCTCTGGTAATCCCTGTATGCTGTGTACGCCGCTACTGCCGCATTATAATCTTCGTCGCTTCCGTAATCTGCCCTGTCCGGCTTCTGTGTCACTACCTGTGCAGGTGGCGTCATATTGGCATAGGTAGGTGATATTGTTCCTCTCGCTGCTAAAAGCCCTTTAAGTGAACCAATATCCGTATTCTTAGATGTGGACATCGTAAGCTCCATATTATAGAGTGGTGTATCCTTCATCTCACTCCATACAGGTACATAGAATGAGGTTCCCTCTATAGTCTTGAGTCCAAGATGGGATACGCTGAGTCCATCACAGAAGAAATTGCCCTCCATCATTACAGTCACAACATGATTGGCATCCTCGCTGTAGTCTATCTTGACATATCCTGACAGCTCGTCAAGAAGAAGATCTCTCTCGTCTCTTAATGTCATCGCCGTCTCGACGCCGCTCTCAATAACAGATATCTGACTGTTGAGATACTGGATTCTCTCACCAATCTCATTAATTCTGTTCGTGATACTGGCAATCTCAGTATTGAGGCTGTCCTGATAGCTTACAAATCCCTTGTAAATTGACTGTGAACGGTCTAAGAAGCTGATAGCACTCTCTACAAGTGCAGCTCTCGCCGTGTTGTCATCAGGTGCCTTGGCAACTTCGTTGATCGCAGCTAAAAGATCCGATATTGAATTCTGGTATGATATTCCGTTGAGCTCGCCAAGCTGTGTCTGTATCTCATCGGTCGCATTCGTAAGCTTATCGTAGAATCCATATCTTCCGTTCTCTCTTCGGTATGCCTCATCCAGAAGTATATCCCTGACATGCGATACCTGCTGTATTGTGACACCGTTTCCTCTCTGAAGAGCAGCCGTTGCAAATCTGTTCAGGACATTGTACTGTGTGTCCTCAAAGACAACCTGCTGTCTTACATATCCCTTGGTATTGACATTCGCCATATTATTGGCTGTTGTATTAAGTGCATTGGAGCTGTTGGTCAGACCCGACAGACCAATGTATAAAGCTGACATATTAGCCATAAGCTCTCCATTCCGCTAATGCTTTTACTTTATCAAATATTCTATCTATAATATATATGTGAGTGCCATTATTGCTTTTTATCGAACTTGGTATCCGGCAGTGCGTAGTTATTGCTTATATACGCATCCCTTCCGTAGTTATTCGTTTCCGGTCCATGTCTCATGCTCTGCAAAAGATTCATCTCAAACCTGAGCATATCCATGGATTCGTCAAGCAGTGCCTTATTGCGCTCATTGACATCCACCATTCTCTTCATAGTCAAAGAAAGCCTGTCATGAATAGAAGCTAACGCGTCCCTCTCCTTAGGCTGTGAGCTCAGCAGCTCTATCAGTCTTGTGAGAGTCAAGGTCTTAACATCCTTGTTAAGAACATCTGCAATATCGTTCGATGCTTCTGTTCTCTTTTTTTCCAGCGCTATGATTCTTTCCACCACAAGCTGTTCCTTCTCTACCATCCTTGAAAGCTCATCGACATCGTTCCGGATAATAATACCCGTCTTCTCAAGTCCAAGCTCTAAAAGACTCTCATATTCCTTATTCTCTTTTTCCAAAGTGTCTATCAGTATATCTATCAGACTGGCCACTTATCCGGTCACCCCTCCTAAAACGTAATCGTGTTATACTTCTCCATAAGCTTAGCTGCCAGCTTATTCGCAGATACATCATATCTTCCGGCCTCATACTTAGCCTTAACCTCAGCAACTCTGTCCTCCCTGACATCGTCTGCCTGTGCCACTGCTGCCTTCGCCACCTGATAATCCCTGCCTAACTGTGAAATCTCAAGCTTATCCTCAGCTCCCGATGTCTTCGCAGTCTTCTTAGCCTGTGTCTTACCTGCCGCAGCATATACCATACTGACCTGATTATAGGCATCTATTCGCATAATATCCCTCATTTCTATCATGTAATAATCTATGTTCTGTAATATGTATCGGATTACAACAAAAAAAACTTAGAGGAATTTGAAAAAAAATCAAAATCCTCTAAGTTAATCAGTTCAACCTTTATGTATATCTGCGTTGTTCCATGGTGCATACACGAACCGGCTTCAGGGCAGACCTTCTTTGGCAGGGCTCCCTTGTCCCGGCCGGCATCCGCATTACAGAAAACGCATCTTGTTCTCTTTCGCTTCCTTCTTCACAGGCGGTTCAACCTTCTTAGGCTTCTCATATAAATCTGAAAAATTAGAAGCCATGCTGGCCTTGCATGAATCGCAGAACCTTCCGGAGCGTATCATCCTGCCGCACTTCTCACATGCGATTCCTACCGGTGAATCATCGGCAAACGCAAGCCTCTCCTCACGTATCCACTTCTCAATCTGCTTCACACTGACATCTGCCGCCTCAGCAACTTCCTGAATGCTGGCTCCTACATTCTCTCTTATGTACTTCTTGGCAACCTGAAACTTATCCTCAAGCTCAGCCTGACAAGCCGGGCACAGAAAGCTTCCCCCTTCAATATAACTGAACATTCTTCCACATGCCCTGCAATTTCTTATCTCCATTAGAAAACGCCTCCATCCTTAAAAATCTTTCTGTACTATCCGGTTTCAAATCCTGCTTATTTTTCGTGTCTGTCATATCAATCCCGGTATTAAAAACCGCGTCCCACACATACCGCAGCAAAATATATGTCCGCGCTATGGACAGCTTTAATCGCCTGTGAACATTCATCAAGTGTTGCACCTGTGGTATATATGTCATCCACCAACAATATCCTCTTATATTTTACTATATCGGGTGCTGTATGAAAAGCATTTTTTATATTTTTTGACCTTTCCCTGTCATTCAGAGCTTTCTGTGGCAGGGTATTTTTCGTTCTCACAAGCAGTGTCTCGTCAACCGGTATATTCATAAGCCTTCCAAGCCTGTGTGCCACAAGTGCTGCCTGATTATACCCCCGCTTTCTGTAACGCCCGGCATGGAGCGGGACGGGTATTATGACCTGCGGTTTCCAGCTTGCTATTATATGACCCTTTAGTTTATACAACAGCTCTGCATAAAAGCGTGCATACTCCCGCTGTCCGTCATACTTGAATCTGTACATCGACTGCTTGATTTCCCTGGTATAGGAAAATGCCGCAACACCTCTTATGAAATAATGTCTCTTTTTGGCACAGTCCTCACATACCTCACGCAGCTCATCATCCAACTGTTTACCGCATACCATACAAAATGGTGAAACTATGTACTTAAGCCGTGACAGGCAGTCATCACATGCCATTCCTCCCGGCTCAACAAGCTGTTCACATATCGGACACCTCGGCGGATAAATTGTATCAGACGCATTCTCTAATCCTCTGCGCAAGAGTCGAATAGCGTTTCTGTTCGTTAGCGTTGTCAACCATTCCATAGAATACCTCTTCTGTTCCAACGATACATACACACCTTCTTGCTCTTGTCACAGCCGTATAGAGTATATTACGGTTCATAAGCATCCGTGGTCCGGAGAGAAGCGGTATTACCACAGCCGGGTACTCGCTTCCCTGTGACTTATGGACTGTAACCGCATAGGCAAGCTCAAGCTCATCGAGCTGCTTGAACGGATACTCAACATATCTGTCATCCTCGAACTTAATCGTCACCTTTTCCGTGAAAAAGTTGATATTGTCAATGACACCCATGTCACCATTAAACACCCCCATGCCATGGTCAACCGGTATGCCATTCTTTCCTCTCGTCTCCCATTCAAGCTGATAATTATTCTTTATCTGCATTACCTTATCGCCCTCGCGAAACAGTGTACTGCCTGTCTCCTTTTCCTGTTTGGAGGAATCCTTTGGATTAAGGTACTCCTGAAGAACCATATTAAGTCTCTCAACCCCAAGAAGTCCTTTTCTTGTAGGAGTCAGCACCTGAATGTCGAATATTTTGGCATCAACATACTTGGGAAGCTTCTGTGCAACAAGCGCTATCATCGCACCTAATACATTGTTCGCATCTTCCCTTTTTATGAATATAAAGTCCTTGCTCGATGGGCCTATCGGGAACCGCTCTCCGTCATTTATCTTATGGGCGTTGACTATTATATCGCTCTCTTTTGCCTGTCTGAATATCTTGGTGAGCTTAACAACCGTAAAGCATTCCGAATCAATGATATCCCTTAATACATTTCCGGGACCAACGGACGGAAGCTGATTGACATCCCCCACAAGAATAAGTCTCGTTCCTGCGGTAACCGCCTTTAAAAGACTGTTCATAAGGAATATATCAACCATGGACATCTCGTCAATTATTATGACATCTGCATCTATGGGATTCTCCTCATTTCTCATAAAGCTTACATTCTTATCATCCTCCGGCGCACCCGACAGCTCTAACATTCTGTGAATAGTCTGTGCCTCACAGCCTGTAGCCTCAGTCATGCGCTTCGCCGCCCTGCCAGTAGGTGCTGCAAGGCGAATCTCCATGCCCTCACTCTCAAAGTATCTTATGATCGTATTGATGGTTGTGGTCTTTCCCGTTCCGGGTCCTCCGGTCACAATAAGCAATCCTGATGATACCGCCTGCATGACTGCACTCCTCTGCATGTCATCAAGCTCAATCTTTTCTTCCTTTTCAATGCGGTGTATCCTGTCCAGCGTCTTTTTCTCATCAGCTTTAACCCTTACATCCAGTGCCTTCAGGGCATATGCCACCGCCATTTCCATATAATAATAGGATGCACCATATATTATGCGCCGGCTCTCTCCATCCGCCTCATCCTGTGGTGTATCCTCAAAAGAATTATCCGAATTATATGGCAGCTCCTTCACAACAATCTTTTTGTCTATCGACAGTTCAACAAGCTGCCTGTCTATATCTTCTATCTGTGCATCAAGCAGGCTTCTGAGCTGCTGTATCAGTTCACCAAACGGAAGATATATATGTCCATTTCCTGCTGCCTGAAGGAGCGTGTACATAATCCCGCTCTTTATTCTAAAGTCCGAATCGGCAGCTATTCCTGCCTTTCTTGCTATCTCGTCGGCAATCTTAAAGCCGACACCGGATATATCATCCGCAAGTCTGTACGGATTCTCCCTCAGTATGGTGTAAACACCTGCTCCATACTGGTTGTAAATCTTCACTGCAAGAGCCATCGAGATTCCATAGTCCTGCAGAAACATCATCGCGCTTCTCATGTCTCTCTTTGCTGTGACACTGTCCGATATCTCCGCCGCCATCCTCGGGCTGATTCCCTTAATCTCAGCAAGTCTTTCCGGCTCCTGTTCTATAATTCTAAGCGTATCCGCCTTGAATCTTCTCACGATTCTCGAAGCTAATGCCGCCCCGATTCCCTTTACCGCTCCTGAAGCAAGGTATCTCTCAACCGACTTCTCATCCTCAGGCGGAATGTCCTCACAGGTGTCTACCTTGAGCTGCTGGCCATACACCGCATGCTCCGTGTAATCACCTGTTACCTCGACAAACTCTCCTTCTGTAAGATATGGTATCGTACCCACGCATGTAAGATCATCGTCATCGTCGATGCTAAGCTCAAACACTGTGTAGCCATTGTCTTCATTGCGATATACAATTTTATTAACGTAACCCTTAAAACACTCCATATGTCTTCTCTTCGGTGCTAATCGTTGCTGTAATTTCTCTTCATCTGCTCATAGAGCAGCTGTGCAATTCCGAGTCCTTCACCGCCGTTAGACTCACTTGAAAGGCTCGCATATTCCTGAATGAGCGTATCCTTGAACATGTTGACATAGGATGTCGATGAACTGCTCTCATCACTCTCCGGCACCATCTTCTCCATCGCCTTAAAGACCTGCTCAGTAAAGTATGCCTCAAACTCCTTGCATACCTCCATCATCTCATCATCTGTTGCGGATGAATAGTCTGAGCTCAGCTTGTCCTTCATCTTGTCCGCAGACACATTGTTCTTCGTATATGTATCATAATAGGAGCTTACGCCCGATAATAAATCACTCATAAATACCTCCACTAACGCTATCATGCAGTTTTACGCTGTGTATTGTAGCGCGACGCTGGTTTGTAGCGCGACGCTGGTTTGTAGCGTGACGCTGTTTTGTAGCGTCTGTTAACGCTTAAGCTGATTTGCCTGGCTGAGCATGTCATCTGCCGCCTGAATAGCCTTGGAATTCATCTCATAAGCTCTCTGTGCTGAGATAAGGTTAACCATCTCATCTACAACCTGTACATTAGAGCCCTCTATGTAACCCTTTATCACCTTGCTAGCCTTAAGATTCGTGTTGGTTGACTCCTCAACTGCAGCGCCTGAAGCGTCCGTAACCTTATAAAAAGTTCCTGAAGCATTCTCAAGACCTGCTCTGTTGGTAAACTGGTATACACCTATCTTGATTCCTAAATCATCCGTGGTTCCCTTAGTCTTGTTGTCATAGAAAATTCTTCCGTCATCAGAGAAAATAAGGTTAGCTGCCTTATAATCCGATGAGAAAATAATAGGTGTTCCCTTGCTGTCAAGCACCGGATATCCCTCGCTTGTGCAGAGCATCATCGTATTATCCGAGGCAAGAGAAACATTGAAATCACCATTTCTGGTATAATATGTCTCTCCGTCAGCACCTCTCACTGCGAAGAATCCATCACCCTCAAGCGCGAATGCAAAATCATTGGTCGACTCAAGAAGGCTTCCGCCATTAAAGCAGGTTGCTATTGCACTTGTCCTCACGCCAAGTCCTACCTGTGCTCCCACCGGCTTATTCTCGCCGTTGGCTGATGTTGTCTTAGTCTGTATTGTCTGGTAGAGAAGACTCTTAAACTCTGCCGTCGATGACTTATATCCTGTTGTATTCACATTTGCAAGGTTGTTTGCTATATTATCTACATTCGTCTGCTGTGCAATCATTCCCGATGCTGCAGTCCACAAAGCTCGTACCATAATTTTCCTCCATTTTCAGTGAAACCAATATATTATATTTAAAAATATATTAAAACCTGTATGTCAAGTAATACATCCCGGAGAGGACTACATATTAAAGCTTCCCGAGATTAACAGCCTTCTCAAGAGATGAATCCATCGTCTGGACAACCTTCTGGCTGCTCTCGTATGCCCTCGAAACCGTTATCATCTCGACCATCTCCGAAATAACATTGATGTTAGACATTTCAAGATAGCCCTGCCGCACCTTTCCGTCTCCGGTCTTCTCTGTCGCACCGTCAACGGCTGTATAGAGATTCTCGCCAAACTTCTTGAGATAATTGTAGTCCTCGAAATCAGAAAGCTTAATCTTATCGACCAGCTTCTCATCGGCATACACATTTCCAAGTTCATCTACAACGACCTCTGCGCCGGAAGGAATCTGAATACGCCCATTCTCACCGAGAAGATAATCTCCGTCCTCAGTCACAAGCATTCCCTCATTGTTAATTGAAAAAGAACCGTCCCTTGTATATTTTGTCGATGTGTTTCCCGACTTGGAGACATACTCAATGTTAAAAAAGCCTGTACCCTCAAGTGCTAAATCAAGCGTATTGCCGGTAACCTTGAATGAGCCCTGTGTGTAATCTGTATAAGTCTCACCAATCTTGACTCCGAGTGATTCCTTGCCGATTCTGCGGTTAATGTATCCCTCCGAACCGTCCTTTATCTTCTGAGTATACATACTGTCAAATGCCTGTGATGTAGAGCCTTCCTTCTTGTATCCCACCGTACTGGCATTGGCAAGGTTATTCGTAATAACATCCAGTCTTGCCTGCTGGTTCATCATTCCTGTATACGCTGTGTATAGGCCTCTTACCATGAGCTCCTCCTAAATCATTGCCGTAGTATCCGTACATTGAATACTGTATATTTTCCGTACGTGATAACATACTGTGTTTTCCTGCATAAATGTTCTATAGTATTATCGGTTGTATTGTCTTATTACATTATATAATTAAAAATTATCCTGCTATTAATCGCGTGCTCCGCCCAGAAACTCTATGAACTTACCTGTTCCGATGGCAACCGCTGTCATAGGGTCCTCAGCGGTCATTGTGTTGATTCCTGTCTTAGACTCGATAAGCTCCTCAAGTCCCTGAAGAAGGCTTCCTCCTCCTGTGAGAACAATTCCTCTGTCCGCAATATCTGCTGCAAGCTCAGGCGGAGTCTTCTCAAGAACGCTGTGGACTGCATCAACTATCTGTGCTGTAGCATCCCTAAGAGCTTCCTCCGTCTCCTCAGATGTGACTGTTACAGTCTTAGGAAGTCCTGTGAGAAGGTTCCTTCCGCGTACCTCCATCGTGGCAACCTCAGCTCTTGGATATGCGCTTCCTATCTTAATCTTTATATCCTCAGCGGTTCTCTCACCGATAAGAAGACTGTGCTTCTTACGCATATAGCGCACAAGTGCGTCATCGAAATCATCACCTGCAATCTTGATTGATGTGCTTACAACCGTACCGCCAAGTGAAATGACAGCTATATCTGTTGTACCACCACCTATATCAACAATCATGTTTCCACATGGTCTTGAAATATCAATTCCGGCTCCGATAGCCGCTGCGATAGGCTCTTCAATGATTGCAACCTCCCTTGCCCCTGCGGAATAGGTAGCATCCTCAACAGCCTTCTTCTCAACCTCTGTGACACCACTAGGTACACATACGCTGATTCTTGGCTTCTTAAGCATCTTTCTTCCAAGTGCCTTCTGAATAAAGTACTTGAGCATCTTCTCCGTAACCGTATAGTCTGAGATAACGCCCTGTCTTAAAGGTCTGACAGCTACAATATTGCCCGGTGTTCTTCCAAGCATCAGTCTGGCTTCCTCACCTATAGCCTTGATCTTATTAGTGTCTCTATCAAATGCAACTACCGACGGCTCCTTGAGCACTACACCCTTTCCACGGATGTAAACAAGAATGCTGGCAGTTCCCAAATCAATTCCAATATCTGTTGTTATCATAAAATCCTCCATCTGAAAATTATTCCCCGGTGCCATCCGGACAGCTCTTTCCGGCTCAAAATTCTGTCATGTGCAGCTTTATCTTTACAGCTTTGTGCGTCCTTGCAGCAGCATTTACCTGTGCATGACATTGTCATTTATAATGGCAGATTAATGTGGATGTTCTTTATCCACCAAGTTACCTTGCAAAACCCTGATTGTATCCGAAGCTCCTTCCGGATTAATTGCATATCAAGTTCATTCTATCTTGCTTAAAAGTCCATATACCAACATTATAAACAAAAACTCCGCAATTTAAAAGGGGTAATTCAAAAAAAGCTGAAAAATATATTTTGACCATAACAGGATATGATGATATTATATAGAAGTATTTTACTTCTATATAGATATTTATTTGTCAAGGCATGCTTAAGGCAGAATGCCGGCTTTTACAGGCAGTGTACCTCACGTTTGAGCTATGTACTGCCCACCGCCCTATGCATTATTCCAACAAGCCTGTTTACTTGACAGCTATATTTTATAATAACAGCGGAGGCTCTTATGTCAAAAAGAAATACTTCAAAAAAAGGTCTGCGTATAATCATTGTAGGCTGCGGCAAGGTCGGAATAACACTTACCGAGCAGCTTGCAAAGGAAGGTCATGATATTACTTTAATAGATAAAAATGCCCAGAAGCTTCAGTCAACCGCCGGCATGTACGATGTAATGGGTGTAGTCGGCAATGGTGCAAGCTACAGTGTCCAGGAAGAAGCCGGAATAGCTTCAGCCAACTTAATCATAGCCGTTACGGATTCCGACGAGCTGAATCTCCTGTGCTGTACCATCGCCAAGCGTGTAGGAAACTGTGCTGCCATCGCAAGAGTCCGTACACCGGACTACAGCCAGGAGGCGGGATACCTTCGTGAGAGGCTCGGTCTTGCAATGATTATCAACCCTGAGTTAGAGACTGCCAAGGAGGCCGCAAGAATCCTATACATGCCTACAGCACTTGAAGTCAATTCTTTTGCCCATGGACAGGCTGAACTGGTTAAATTCAAGATTCCTAAATGTAACTGTCTTGACGGAATGACTATCGCAGCTCTCGGCAAGGAAATGAATGTCCCTTATGTCATCTGTGTTATTGAGCGCGGCGGATATGTACACATACCTACCGGACGCTTCGTTATGCATGCGGATGACACCATATCCTTCGTCGCTTCAAGAAAATCCACGAAGATTTTCCTTGAACACATAGGCTTTAAGACCAATCAGGTCAAGGATACCATGATTATCGGAGGAGGAAGCGCCGCATACTATCTCGCCGACCAGCTCATCCGCTCAGGAATCTCGGTAAAGATAATAGAGAACAGCCGCGAACGCTGTGAGGAGCTGAGTATATTACTGCCTAAGGCTGTCATTATCAACGGAGACGGAACCGATGAAGAGCTGTTAAAGGAAGAGGGCATCACTGAGGTTGAATCCTTCGTCCCTCTGACCGGCATTGATGAGGAGAACATTATGCTCACACTCCACGCCAAGCAGGTATCGAATGCCAAGGTAATCACCAAAATCAACCGCATTACCTTTAAGAACGTAATCAACAGTCTGGATCTGGGCAGCGTAATATACCCTAAATATATCACCTCCGAGGCAATAATTGCCTACGTCCGTGCTAAGAACGATTCCATGGAATCTAACGATTCCAATTCAGGTGATAACGCTTCGGCATCCGACAGCACGATTGAAACCCTTTACCACATGTTCGACCATCGCGTCGAAGCGATTGAGTTCCGCGTCACCAAGAGCTCAGACGTCACAGGCAAGCCTCTTGCAGAGCTTAAGCTCAAGGATGAGATACTCATCTCGTTTATAAACCGCAACGGGACCATTATCATTCCGAGTGGTCAGGACTGTATTCTTGAGGGTGACACTGTAATGATAGTCACAACACACACAGGTTTTACTGATATTCAGGATATTCTGCGATAAACCGGAGGTATATGTAACATGAACAAATCAATTATCAGGTATATATTGGGACATGTATTTCTGCTTACCTCCTGTCTCATGCTCCTGCCTGCGTTAGTCGGGCTGATATATCTCGAGCATGAGTCTGTTGCGTATCTCATTGTCGCGTCAGCCTGCTTTTTAAGCGGATTTATCATGACCAGAAATAAACCTGAAAACACAACACTATATCTCAAGGAAGGCTGTATAAGCACATCTCTCGCATGGATTCTGCTCAGTCTTATAGGCTGCCTTCCTTTTTTTGTGACAGGTGAGATTCCGTCCTTCACCGATGCTCTGTTTGAGACAATATCGGGCTTTACCACCACCGGAGCCAGCATTCTGGCAAATGTGGAAGGACTTTCGCACTGCTCGCTTTTGTGGAGAAGCTTCACACACTGGATTGGAGGCATGGGTGTTCTCGTATTCCTGCTTGCCATAGTTCCGCTAAGCGGTGGCTCGAATATCAACCTTATGCGTGCAGAAAGCCCGGGGCCTTCTGTAGGCAAGCTTGTTCCCAAGATGAAATACACGGCAAGAATACTTTACATTATATATTTCGGGCTTACGCTTATTCAGTTTATCCTGCTCATCATAGGCAGAATGCCTGTATTTGATGCGGTGTGCACCGCATTCGGCACCGCAGGAACAGGAGGCTTCGGAATCAAAAATGACAGCATTGCAGGCTACTCCCCATATATCCAGTGGGTTACAACCATATTCATGCTGTTGTTCGGTGTCAATTTCAATGCCTATTATTTTATTTTATTCGGTAATGCAAAAAAAGCCTTCAAAATGGAGGAGGTCCGCTGGTATTTTATTGTTGTCATCGTTTCCGCAGCAATAATAACCATTGAACTGTGCCGTGCCGCAACACCATTTGCCACAGCACTCCGCGACTCAGCCTTTCAGGTCGCCTCAATTATAACAACGACCGGATTTTCGACCACGGACTTCAACCTATGGCCAGGAACATGCAAGACAATTCTCGTCATACTCATGTTCGTCGGAGCCTGTGCCGGCAGCACCGGAGGCGGCATGAAGGTATCGCGATTCGTGATACTTTTCAAGACCGTTTTCAAGGAGTTAGACTCCTACATCCACCCGAAGCGTATTCAGAAGCTCGCACTTGACGGCAAGCCGATTGACCATGACGTTGTGCGTTCAATCAACGTATACTTTATAACCTTTGCTGTAATATTTGTCATCTCTCTTTTTCTGGTCTCATTTGAGGGAAATGATCTGGTGACCAATTTCACGGCGGTTGCCGCAACCATCAACAACATCGGTCCCGGACTTGAACTTGCCGGACCAACCCAGAACTTCGGACTCTTCAGCATGCTCACCAAATACGTGCTGATGTTCGACATGCTCGCCGGGCGCCTTGAGCTGTTCCCACTGCTCATCCTCTTCCACCCGGCTGTGTGGAAGGATCTACATACTACGCATAGGAATTGGAGGAGGAGAAGGAAATAAAAAACTGCCGCTAAGGGAATCCATCAGTACTTCCTTAGTGGCAGTTTTTTAGTATTAAGATACTTTTTCAGCTACTATGTATGTGCATTATGCAGATGCAGATATTTCTCCCTGGTGGCAAGTCCACCGCGGATGTGCCTCTCGCTCTTGTTTAGCTCGAGTATCTCGCGCGCCTGTCTGGCAAGCTCCGAATTGATAGCAGGAAG
Organism: Eubacterium sp.; assembly: GCA_003486385.1. Taxonomy (GTDB): domain Bacteria; phylum Bacillota; class Clostridia; order Lachnospirales; family Lachnospiraceae; genus CAG-882. The sequence continues at coordinate 20,920 of DNFT01000040.1, forward strand.
ACGCTCGGCTACGTCTTTATGTATGGTTATTGCTATTTGGAACGGTTTTGTCTGAAGTTGTTTTCTTATCTGCTCTACCCTTAGCCCCTATGTTTTCTTCAGATTCTGCCTTGTCCTCTTGATGGCTGTCTTTCTTTTCCTCTACATTTTCATCTTTTGCTTTGTATACTCGCTGGAATTCCTTAATCACATAATTGATTACTTTTTTCTTCTTACTAAGAATCTCATGAAAATACTCCTGCAGCGCCTGAATCAGTTCTTCCTCATCTACCGTCACTGCATTCGGGCAGCTATCCGCACCTTTCCCATTATGCCCGGAACACACCCAGCGCACATAGGTATTAATTAGGTGTTTTTCACAAACCTTTTTCTACTGATTTGGAATATATAAATTTTTCAAACTTTCTATGGAATACGAATTCCGCTATATCACTTCGTCTTAATTTTATATTCAACAAATTGTAGATTTCTTCTTTGGTCATTGTTTCTCTATGGCTTAATGCCGAACCAATAATACCATTAATTCTATAGCTAGCTTTCTTTATATTCTTATCATCCCTATACATTTCACTCAAAATTTCCTTAATCAGTAGTCTACTATCAGAATAAGAAACTTTCTCGTCAATCACATAACACGGCTCCTTAATTAATACCATTGTCCAGTCATTCCAAAAATTCACCTCATAAAAATCATACTCAAACATTTTACATTCATTCATCAAATCTA
>DNFT01000010.1 GCA_003486385.1 Eubacterium sp.
CCGGCCATCTTATCACCGACAGAAATCTTTCTCTTCTGTGCGATATAGATACGGACTGACTGATTTACACCAGGTGAAAGCTCATCGCCATTCTCTCTTGTAAATACCTTAGCATCAATAATAATACCATATTCTCCGTGAGGAACCTTGAGTGAGGTGTCTCTAACCTCCCTTGCCTTCTCACCGAAAATAGCACGAAGAAGTCTTTCCTCGGCTGTAAGCTCAGTCTCACCCTTAGGAGTAACCTTACCTACAAGAATATCTCCGGCACGAACCTCGGCACCGATACGGATGATACCTCTGTCATCAAGATCCTTGAGTGCATCATCGCCGACACCCGGAACATCTCTTGTGATCTCCTCAGGTCCGAGCTTGGTATCTCTTGCCTCTGCCTCGTACTCCTCTATATGAATAGATGTATATACATCATCCATTACAAGACGCTCGCTAAGTAAAACGGCATCCTCGTAATTGTAACCTTCCCATGTCATGAAACCGATGAGAGGGTTCTTACCAAGAGCGATCTCACCATTGGAGGTTGAAGGACCATCAGCGATAACCTGACCCTTCTCAACAACATCGCCCTTTGTAACTATTGGCTTCTGATTGTAGCAGTTGCTCTGGTTGCTTCGTGCGAACTTAGTAAGACGATACTTGTCTATAGTTCCGTTCGCAAGCTTAATGTTGATTTCCCTTGATGTGGCAAGGTCAACAACACCTGCATTCTTAGCAACAACACACATACCTGAGTCTACAGCAGCCTTGTGCTCCATTCCTGTGCCGACAACCGGTGCCTCTGTTGTAAGAAGCGGAACCGCCTGACGCTGCATGTTGGAGCCCATGAGGGCACGGTTAGCATCATCGTTCTCAAGGAAAGGAATCATGGATGTAGCAACTGAGAATACCATCTTAGGTGACACGTCCATAAGGTCAATCTTGCTCTTTGCAAACTCAGAGGTCTCTTCTCTGAAACGGCCTGATACAGAATTCTTGACGAAATGTCCCTCTTCATCAAGCTCGGCATTAGCCTGTGCAACATAGTAGTTATCTTCCTCATCTGCTGTGAGATAACGAACCTCATCTGTTACGACAGGATTCTTAGGATCTGTCTTGTCAACAACTCTGTACGGAGCCTCAACAAAACCATACTCATTGATTCTCGCATAAGCTGCAAGAGAGTTGATAAGTCCGATATTAGGACCCTCAGGGGTCTCAATAGGACACATTCTGCCATAATGAGTATAGTGAACATCTCGAACCTCGAATCCGGCACGGTCTCTTGAAAGACCACCAGGTCCTAACGCTGAGAGTCTTCTCTTATGGGTAATCTCAGAGAGTGGGTTATTCTGATCCATGAACTGTGAAAGCTGGGAGCTTCCGAAGAACTCCTTAACTGCCGCAGTAACAGGCTTAATATTTATAAGTGTCTGTGCAGTAACGCCATCAAGATCCTGTGTTGTCATTCTCTCCCTTACAACACGCTCCATTCTTGACAGACCGATTCTGTACTGATTCTGTAAAAGCTCACCAACCGCACGAATACGTCTGTTGCCAAGGTGATCGATGTCATCCTTGTTTCCGACATGGTACTCAAGGTGCATATTATAGTTGATGGATGCCATAATATCTTCTATAGTAATATGCTTAGGAATGAGATCGCCGATATTCTTGCGGATTGCAGCCTTGATATCATCAAGATTGCTGTTCTCAGCAAGTATCTGTGAGAGAACCGGATAAAATACGCTCTCGTTAACTCCAAGCTCCTTAGCCTCTTCCTCTGTTATATCAACATGCTTAGTAATATCCACCATCATGTTGGAGAGAACCTTAACTCTTCTCTCACCGCACTGAAGCCATACAAAAGGTACAGCAGCATTCTGAATATCAAGAGCCTGTTCCTTAGTAAGAACAGTTCCTGCCTCTGCAAGCACCTCACCTGTTGTTGTATCAACAACATCATCGGCAAGTGTCTGGCCCGCAATACGATTGCGGAGATTAAGCTTCTTATTAAACTTGTAACGTCCTACCTTGGCAAGATCATATCTTCTTGGATCGAAGAACATGGCATTGATGAGACTCTCTGCACTGTCTACAGAAAGAGGCTCACCCGGTCTTATCTTCTTGTATAACTCAAGAAGACCTGACTGGTAGTCATCACTTGTATCCTTTGCAAGGCTCGCCATAATCTTAGGCTCCTCGCCGAAAAGGTCAATAATCTGGGCATTGGTTCCATAACCAAGTGCACGGATAAGCACTGTAACAGGAACCTTTCTAGTTCTATCTACACGCACGGAGAAAACGTCGTTAGCGTCCGTTTCATACTCTAACCACGCACCTCTATTAGGAATAACTGTACATGAGAATAACTCTTTACCAACCTTATCATGTCCAATCTCATAATAGATACCAGGAGAACGCACTAACTGGCTAACGATAACTCGTTCAGCACCATTGATGACGAAGGTGCCTGTAGCTGTCATAATAGGCAGGTCACCCATGAAAATCTCATGCTCCTTGATTTCCTCTGTCTCCTTATTGTAAAGTCTTACCTTTACCTTAAGTGGCGCAGCATAAGTAGCATCTCTCTCCTTACACTCTTCTATTGAATACTTCACATCTTCCTCACACAATGCGAAGTCTACGAATTCCAGGCTCAAATGACCACTGTAATCCGCAATAGGAGAGATATCCGCGAAAGCTTCCTTAAGACCTTCCTTAAGAAACCACTTATATGAATCTTTCTGGATTTCAATAAGGTCTGGCATCTCAAGAACCTCATTCCGTCTTGAATAGCTCATACGAATACTTTTGCCATAATGCATCGGACGTAATCTGTTTTTTTCCATTGACGTTTCACCCCTTGCGTTGATTTAATATGGTTTTCCATAAATTTGCATTAATAGGGACTTTCACCCATAATGTAGCATTTTCCAGTGTAGCACCACTATTCAAAGATGTCAAGCCCCTATTTGAATATTCTTTTGTAATTTTTTATATATTTTCTACAAATCAACATATTTAAGAGTATAAGAACAATTCCCAAGTCCTAAACTGTGTGCTGAAAATGCAAAAAAGGCTATGCGTCACCGCATAGCCTTTCAAATCCGATTGGGTAAAATTACTTAATAGTAACCTTTGCACCAGCCTCTTCAAGCTGCTTCTTAATAGCCTCAGCCTCTTCCTTGCTAACGCCCTCCTTAACTACCTTAGGAGCGGATGTAACAAGATCCTTAGCTTCCTTAAGACCTAAGCCTGTGATCTCACGAACAACCTTGATAACTGGAACGCCAGCGCCCTCTGTAAGCTCTACATCGAACTCTGTCTTCTCCTCAGCTGCTGCTGCGCCAGCACCTGCTGCTGCAACTACAACGCCTGCTGCTGCAGATACGCCGAACTCTTCCTCACATGCCTTAACGAGATCGTTAAGCTCTAATACTGTTAAACCCTTGATTACTTCAATAATTTCCTGAGTTGTCATTTTATTTTCCTCCATTAAATATTTTGAATATTTTAATATTGTTTCACATGAACATTCATGCTTCATGCAGCCATCTACCTTATATACAGTAAACAGCCGGATTATTATTCATACCTAACTCTGAATGAATTAAGCCTCTGCGTTCTTCTCAGCAATCTGCTTAAGAACACGAGCAAAGTTGGTAACAGGGGACTGAATGCTTCCAAGGAACTTGGAAAGTAATTCGTCTCTTGATGGGATAGTAGCAATAACCTTGATACCATTCTCATCATAGTATGTGCCATCAACGACACCGCCCTTTAACTGAAGCTTGTCTGCTGTCTGCGCGAACTGGAATAAAACTCTTGCAGGAGCTGTAGCATCAGTCTTAGAGATAGCGATAGCTGTAGGACCCTCAAGGCTCTTAGAAAGCTCCTCAAAAGGAGTATCCTTAACTGCTATGTTGATAAGAGTGTTCTTATACACCTTATAAGTAACACCAGCTTCTCTTAACTGCTTACGGAGCTGTGTATCCTGCTCAACTGTAAGTCCACGATAGTCAACAACAACTGCTGCTGCTGCGCCATCAAGAGCTGCGCTGATCTCATCAACGATTGGCTTCTTAATCTCTACTTTTGCCATGATTTCTTCCTCCTATTATATTTTTCTTTGCCATATATAATATAAGAAAAAAGCCCCCCGTAGCCGGAGAGCACACATAAGTCTGATACTTATATTATCCCTCGGCAGGTGTACTTAGCCTTATATCCGTCCGGATACCTGCTGTCTACGGCAAAATCCCTCATTCGTTATATATGCTATAAGAAAGAGAGCCGATTTCCATTCGTAAAAACAGAAATCTGTATATTACATTCCGTCCGGAAGTCCCGAACGGAATGCATTATATCATTAATATATATCCGGTGTCAACCGTTTTTTCATAAAACAGAAATACTTACCGAACCAAAAAAGAATTAACCAACGTACTTAGATGTGTTAACCTTTACACCAGGACCCATTGTGGAAGCAAGTGTAATGTTCTTTAAGTATGTTCCCTTTAATGATGAAGGCTTAGCCTTAACGATTGCATCCATGATAGCCTGGAAGTTGTCTGCTAACTGCTCTTCTGTGAAAGAAACCTTTCCAACTGGAACATGTACAATGTTAGTCTTGTCAAGTCTGTACTCAATCTTACCAGCCTTGATCTCGTTGATAGCCTTTGTTACATCCATAGTAACTGTACCAGCCTTAGGGTTTGGCATTAAGCCCTTAGGTCCAAGTACACGACCAAGACGACCAACAACGCCCATCATATCAGGTGTAGCAACAACTACGTCGAACTCAAACCAGCCATCGTTCTGGATCTTTGGAATAAGCTCCTCGCCGCCTACATAATCAGCTCCTGCTGCCTCAGCCTCATTAGCCTTGTCACCCTTAGCGAAAACTAAGACTCTTACAGTCTTACCTGTTCCGTGAGGAAGAACTACAGCACCACGGATCTGCTGCTCAGCGTGACGTCCGTCACAACCTGTTCTGATATGCGCTTCAACTGTCTCGTCAAACTTTGCAGTTGCTGCCTTCTTAACTAAAGCTACTGCTTCAGCCGTATCGTAAGCCATTGTACGATCGATTAACTTGGCAGCTTCTGTATATTTCTTACCTTTTTTCATTATCAATAACCTCCTAGTGGTATTTGCGGGGAAATCCCTCCCACGTCTTGTGCTCGGCTCCGTGCCGAAATTAATTCAAATTAATCCTCTACAACGATACCCATGCTTCTTGCAGTACCAGCGATCATGCTTGTAGCTGCTTCAACGGATGCTGCGTTGAGATCCGGCATCTTAAGCTCAGCAATCTTCTGAACCTCAGATCTCTTAATTGTTGCGACCTTAGTCTTGTTAGGAACACCTGATGCAGACTTAAGATTACAAGCCTTCTTAAGAAGAACTGCTGCTGGAGGAGTCTTTGTTACGAAGCTGAAGCTTCTGTCAGCGTAAACAGTGATAACAACAGGAATAACCATTCCATCCTGATCTGCTGTTCTTGCGTTGAACTCCTTTGTGAACTGCATGATGTTAACACCATGCTGGCCAAGTGCAGGACCAACTGGTGGAGCCGGTGTTGCTTTGCCGCCTGGAATCTGTAATTTGATATAACCTTCTACTTTCTTTGCCATTTTGGCACCTCCTAAATAATGTGGTAATTGCGGGGAAATCCCTCCCACTTCCGCATGCCGTGTATATATTATGTACAATGCATGACGGACGCATCAAAAAATTGTTACATTTTCTTAATTTCTGTGAAACTTAACTCAACCGGTGTTTCACGACCGAACATGTCGACGTTGATTGTAACGCTGCGCTTGCCTGCGTTGACGCTCTTAATCATGCCGACTGTCTTATCCCAGACGCCGCTCGTCACGATGATGCTGTCGCCAACCTTGTACTCTGAATCTGCTGCAAGGATGACATCGCCCATGCCTAACGCCTTAATCTCGGACTCTGACAAAGGAACAGGCTTAGATCCCGGTCCGACAAAGCCGGTAACGCCTCTGGTGTTACGGACAACATACCAGGTATCATCATTCATAATCATGTTCACAAGCACATAACCAGGGAACATCTTGCGCTGAACCTGCTTGGTAACGCCGTTCTTAACCTCCTGAACGTCTTCCATTGGTACCAGAACCTCAAGAATCTGATCCTGAAGATGTCTGTTTTCAATTGTCTTTTCAATGTTAGCCTTAACCTTATTCTCATATCCTGAGTAGGTATGGGCTACATACCAATTTGCCTCTGACATTCCTAATCCACCTTTTCCTTACTTTACTAAGAACCCTAAACCGAAACGAAACACAATATCAATAACGGTTATCAGCACACCTAAAATAACTGAGATAATCACAACCGCACCGGTCTGTTTACCGACGGTCTCCGGGGTCGGCCATGAGATAGTCTTGAACTGTCCCTTAAGGCCTTTGAACCAGCTTGTCTTCTTGGCAGCCGGCTTCTTACTCTTCTTTTCAGAATCGCCCATAATTACCTCCAATTACTTTGTTTCCTTGTGTAATGTGTGTGACTTACAGAACTTACAATACTTCTTTGTCTCCATTCTGTCCGGATGTGTCTTCTTGTCCTTAGTCATGTTGTAATTACGCTGCTTGCACTCTGTACATGCCAATGTTATCTTTACACGCACAACTTCCACCTCCAATTAGTTTCTTTTAATAATTAGTGTTTTTAAGGCATAAAAAAAAAGCCTTAGCTCTTCCATAGCTAGTTTAGAATATCATAGGGCACATTGTAAGTCAAGCTTTTTTTTAATATTTTTATTGTACTTCTTCCTATTATATGTTATATTTACCTTAATCAGATTGTGAAATTTATGTGAACTTATATTCATCATGGCTGCAAACGGATTTTCAGTCACTATATATAATTACGCCACACGGAGGTGACACTTTTGATTAACAGTGTATATGATTATTATATAAGTACATACGGAAACAGAACGATATCACGCCATGACTCCCACAAGAAGAGTGAGCTGCGCGATATATACAACAACATTGTAAAGATTAACAGAGCTTCCCCATTATATAAGGTAGATATGTCTGAGAGTTCCCAGAAGCTCGCCATCGACATCAAGGAAGCTGCGCGTGCGCTTACTGATACCCTGAGCGACATTACCGACATCTCAGACGACACTGCTCCTATAGGAATTACCGCTATATCCGACAATCCTGCTCTGGTTACGGTCAGCTATTCAGGAAGCAGCATGCCGGACGACAGTGAACTCACCTTCGATGTCAAGCAGCTTGCCTCACCACAGGTCAACATAGGTGAGTATGTATCCTCCGGAGCCAAGATTCTCTTTCCGGGGACTTACTCTTTTAATATTGAGAACAACGACAGCACATACTCACTCGAATTCACCGTCAAGGACGATGACAATAACGGCACTATTTTAGGCAAGCTCGCCAAGTCCATATCACACTCCGGTATAGGTCTTGATGCGGAGGTTATCCAGAACCAGTATGCACAGAAGGCACTCAGGATTACTTCACAGACAACAGGAAGCCATAAGGGCTCCCCTACACAGTTCAGAATAACCGAGGGAAACACCAATCATTTAACCGGTGCAGTCAAGCTGTATGGTCTTGATAATATTGACAGTTATCCATCCAATGCCGTATTTGACCTCAATGGCAGGTCAACGATATCTGAAAACAATTCATTTCTCGTTGACGGCTGTTATGAAGTTACACTTCACGGAACCTCCGCAGAATATGGTGAAGGCAAGGTTACCGCAATGAAGGACGGCAGTGTCCTGCTTGATGAATACAACAAGCTCGCCGATAACTACAATCGTTTTCTCGAGTTATCCAACAGCAAGGATACACATGAACTGCGTATGCTCCGCTCAACCGTCACCTCCACGGTCAAGCGCTATCGCCAGACCTTAGAGAGCAACGGCTTTACGGTAAACGATGACAATACCTTGTCCGTTGATTCCGATTCACTGACAGCCTCAGCTAAATCGGGTTCCATTTTTGACAATCTCAATAACCTCAGTGCCTTCAAGGATGCCTTGAGAAAAAGAATCAATAACATTGAGATTAACCCTATGGAGTATATAAATAAGAAGGTAGTTGCATATAAGAATCCACACAAGCTTATTTCCTCCACCTACTCCACATCAATCTACACAGGCATGATGTTTGACCGGTCGCTGTAAGGCAGACCGGTCTTTTTTATTAAGGACGGCTTTTGTGCTATAGTTTTGGACGATACCATTCCGATACTGCCCAAAAGAAATTGTTATTCAATTATGTAGTAATTGCCTCTTCAATTGCTCTGAGCCTGACATCATAATTATGCAGCTCACGCACCTTTTTCTGCCCATTCAAAGCAATCCGCTTTCTCTCATCCTCATGCGAAAGGTAATAGCCCACCTTTTTCACAAGGTCCGCCTCATCCTCGAACCATACAAGCTCCTCACCGTTCTTAAAATACATCACAAGCTCCGGCTGGAAGTTGGTAATGCAGAACCCGCCCGCCGCAAGTATATCCCACACTCTCAGAGGAATCCCGCTCCTGATATTTCTTATCGTAAAATTCAGATTAATCCTGCTGTTGTAAAACACCACCGGCGATTCATCCCAGTACCGCACCGGCCCCATATTATGCGCTAGCACAAAATCCGCATTCTCATCATCCGTGAACACGCTGACATCGTACCTCTTTGACAGTGCTCCCAGAAGCTTATACCTCTCCAACTGTGCAATCTTAAAGCCAAGCACCGTAGTCGAAAAAATCAGCGAAATATTAGAAAAGGAACGCTCGCTCTTCTCTATCCTGAAACGCCTGCTAAGCTCATCAATTATCTCCGCCGTAAGCATTCCGTCTATGTAATTCTCACCGTATATCTCCATCTGAAGCTTCATGAGAGCGTCAAAATACCCTCGCACATAGTCCGGAAGCATATCCTTAATCTCGTCATAGGAGTTTTTGCGATACATGCTGCCGATGAATGAGACATCGTATAGATAATCCGAGCTGGTTTCATCCGAATGGCAATGTCCGGGATTTATTTCATTACCTTTATTCTGGTCTGAGCAGAAGCTTCTGTCTGACTCTCTGTACGCTTTCTGCCCTCCGCGTTCTCTCTGCTCTCCGCGTTCTCCCTGCCCTCCGCGTTCTCTCTGCTCTCTGTTTTCCCTCTGCTCCCTCTGTTCTTTGCACTCTCTGTCAACAACTCCATAGTATATGCTGTTGTTTATTATATCGTATTGATGCCCCAGCGCCTCATCCGCCCTCTCCACGGCAGCCGCAAGCGGAAGATAGAACACATTCGCTCCACGCTCCTTAAATTCCATATAGCAGAACTTATCAAATATAAATATGTAGTTACATTTGTTAAAGATGGACTGATGGTACATCGTGGATAGTGGGCTGTCGCACGTCCAGCATATATACTTGATGCCTGTTTCCGAAAATTGTTCACATATATCGGAGATAATCGGAAAATAATTCACAGAAAACACAGCGTCATACACACTGCTCAGCTTTTCCGCTGTACCGCGCTCATTACATTCATGCTCCTGTGCCTCCGGCACATTACTGCAGGCTGTATTCTTCTCCCCATTAAACAGCTTGTCTATAAATCTGCCGGTAAAATTCTCGTCCACCTCGAAATTGCCCAGCTCCAGCTCAAACGTGTCTACCGTATGCCCCCGGCGTCTGAGTGCCGATATAATGTCTGCCTGATTGTATGCCTTCCAGCAGTAAAAAAGTATTCTCATAGTTCCACCATAATCTTCACGTAATCCTCTGTCCTGTTATGCATTATCCCGAAGCCTTTGCATAGTTGCTGCCTCATTATACTACTCAAATACAGCCTGCAATGAAATATAGCGTTTCATCAAAAAGCCGCAAAAATAAGGAAAAGTATATACATCATTGCCCACACCAACATTCCCGGCACACAGCTTAATTCCATGCTTTACATCCGGGTGCCTGCTGTTTCTGATAAGATTCTGCATTGATTTAGCGCTGTTATTTCCTGCTTTTACCTCAACAGGTATAAGTTCATTCTTAGACCTTACAAAAAAGTCCGCTTCCAGCTGGGAATCCTCCGTCCTATAATAAATCAAAGGCAGCCCCTGCTTCATAAATGCCTCCGCAACAAAATTTTCATACAGAGCACCCTTGTACACGCCGAGATTTTTGTTGGAGCGCAAATCATCCTGAGCTTCATCATCAAGACACGACACTAACAGACCTGTATCCGGATAATACAGCTTATACTTATTCTCATCATAATTTCCCTTGACCGGAAGCTCAGGAAACGCCATGCAATAGCATGCAGTTACCGTACCGGCATCCTTTAGCCAGTCTATACAGCCTTGATATTCGCGCGTTCTTGCGGAATGTGACACCTTCGACAGCTGAAACTTCTTGTTCTCCTTTGCCAACTGCACCGGAATACTTCTAAACACATTTATAATCTTCGTCTGGTCAAGCCCAACCGCATACTTGCGTACATCCTCCTCATAATCCATCATAATCTGTCTCTGTATCGCAAGCGTATCCGTAAAAAATCCCGTCTCAATATACCTTTTTATTACCGCCGGCATTCCTCCTAAGACACAAAAATCCAAAAATAATGCCCTGTACACTGCCATCTCCGTTTCGTTAAAAGGGCGGATATCCAGCATGTGCCCCAGCATATCTTCTATCACAGCTTCACTGTATCCCTTAGCCCAGAGAAACTCTTCAAAATCAAGAGAATACATGTCATAATCCATTTTATATCCGACACTGTTGCCATGAATATCTTTACAGTTAAATCCAAGCATAGAACCACTGCATATCACATCATATCTTCCATCCAGCTTAAAGGATTTCAATGAAGTTGCTATATCCGGGCATTCCTGCAACTCATCAAATATAATAATTGTCTCATGTGGCACAATAGCTTTCTCCGGGGCAATAAGTGAAATATTTTTAAGAATATTATCAACCTCATATCAATCCGACAGAATCGTCTTGTACTTCGGCTGAAGTGCAAAATTGATATACATAACATTGGCATAACTGCCATACGCGAAATGTAATATCGACTCAGTCTTTCCAATCTGTCTTGCACCTTTTACAATAAGCGGAAGCCTGTCTTTATCCTCTTTCCAGCGCAACAAATAGTCATCTATTTTTCTTCTTATATACATAAAGCGTCACCCCATATAATCTGCCTGCTTTTTATAATTGCCTTTTATGATTGCTTTTTATATAAGTATATCACATCTGCGGGATTGTATCCACGAAAATTCATGGTATTTTATTTAGTTTATCACGGAATTATGTGATTATTTAGTATTATTTTCACAGAATTGCATATTTCTGCAACTGGGTTTTCACGAAATCATATATTATTATGGCAATATTTTCACGGAAATATATAGCTATACCGTTGTTTTTTACATGAATCCGTATAATTATACAGTAACAGTTTTTGCAAAATCGTCTAACCATACAATAGTATTTTCCCATAAAATCGTATAGCTGCACGATTGCATACTTTTATCACATTCTTTGTTCCATGTTACCGCATTGATTATTCCCTTAACATCCTCCGAAATATCCGTCGGCAGATACAGCGGTGCCACGCCTCTGGTATCAACCTGTTTAAGAAGCTCACTCTCATAATCGCTTCCCTGTGGAGTATATAGGTTTGATTCCGCAATAAGTCCCATAATGTATTCTGCTAACTGCTCATCTCCAATACTGTCAAAGTACCTTGCAATGCCTATCGCCTCATTACGAAAGCCATTTTCATTCTTTTCAACGTGATATTTTATCAGGTTTTATACACTTTGTTTTTTCATGGCTATACCTCCTGCACTATAGAGATAGAATACAATTGTTTGAGACAAAAGTCAGGTTTTTGGACATTCTTGTATTATGTATTGTATGGATATTTACAGTAATTGGGCGGTATCCGAAGGATACCGCCCCGACTATTGACAAAGAACTTGTATTATAATTTCATACTATATCCGCTCTTAATAAATCAAATAAATCCGGTAAATTTGTTCCTACAATTCCCATTCTGTTCTGTGGCTGCAAGTCATCCCCGACCAAGTCTGATAAATCTGTGCAGAAGTTTTCCCTAGCTTGATTAATAGCAAAATCCACTTTCGGTAAATAGTTTTGAATAAAGTTTTTTTCACTTATTGATTTAACATGCCCAGCCAAATCAGAAACCCATTTACTTGTAAAAGTATGTTTATCAGAAACATTCTCATTTATTCTAATACGAGTCAATTCTTCACCTGTAATATTTTTAGCATCAACCAAATGCAGCAATAACCAAAATTCAAATAAAGGCGTTGTGATGTAACATTTATACCCTTTTTTCTCACATTGTTTTATAATATCATTCATCTGTTGTACTGAATGTGATTTATAATCTCTATCAATTACAATCCCATATACATCATCTTTCCCTTTAAGATCTTTCAGATATCTATTATAAACAATGTCTATTCCTGCTTCCAGTAATATTGCTTCAAATTTTTTTACACGCTCGTCAGATGATGCCACCTCTTGATTTAAATACTCTTTAATAAATACATCTGTATATTCACTAGGAATAACCTTCTGTAATCTCTCTGGTAAAGCTGACATATTTCTTATTTCCAGGTATTCTTCCAACAATTCTAACACATCTTCCGGAGCACTCAGAGTATCTTTTTTAGCACGTTGCAATGTGTGTAAGTGAACGGCAGCTTTTATACCTAACTTATCCCTATATTTCTCAATATATTCAAAATATTGTCTTTCCGTTTTGTTTCCTTCAACCGATAGAAAAACAACCCTTAACGGTGATTCCTTTATCTCCTCGTCTGCACGAACAAACATTGTACTGGATTTTAACCTGAATACGTTACCCATTATTCCCCATCCTCTTCATCCCATGAATCAATCCCAAAATTCGGTATGGCGCCATATCTTCCGAGAAGATAATCCTTTGCAACTGAATGATCAAATCTTTCCTTAAATTTATTCAATGAATAAATTTCTGAACTGTGATCACTTCTTCTTTCAACAAACCAAATTTCATCTTGCCTTAAAATATTTAAGTTCATTACATTTGAGTCATGTAATGTTACAATTAACTGTGTCGCATCTCCATCTGTTTTTTCAAAAAATTTTTGAATAAATTCTATGGTAAGCCTCGAATGAAAGCTTCTATCCAGCTCATCAATCAATATAACACAGTTCTGTTTTCCTTTTTTGTATAAAGGTATCAAATCAAATAATCGTCTTGTTCCATCTGACTCATCTGTAAGTTCAAACAAATCATTGGGATTTCCATGATTCATCATTAGCTGGGCTGCCGTAATTTCACCACTCTCATTCTTTGAAAAGCTAAAACGTCTACCTCCGATTGTAATTTCAACCGAAAAAATTTCTTTTGATTTTTCATTTTTAACAAATTCTTCCTGCACATCATTTATCACATTTTTTCTTACTTCCTCAGGCAAAAATCCAAGCGCTTCATCCATTGAATTCTCTTTTCCGGTTACAGAATCTATACCTGTATCAAAATAATTCAAAAGTTTTCCTATTGAGTCTAAGCTGTCATTCATCAAAAATTGACGGAAATCGTTAATTTTTGTTTGCGGAAAAATTATAATTAGCGAATCAAACCACATCTCTGTATCAAAAAAAGGTCTAAATTCCGCTAATTCTCCCAGTTTATGACTCACAATCTCTGATAAAAATGACTTTTCATCAGATACATCCTCCGCATAAATTTCAAATCTCTGCCTATTCTCAGCAACAGAAAATTTCATATCTGTTGTAATTTTCTGTTCATCATCCCTTTCGAAAACTTTAAATTCTTTATCTCCATCTATTATATATAACCATTCCGAAATGAATTTAGGCTTCAGATATGATATTGCAAAACCATATGAGTAAAAATGACCATTGCTAAAAAAATCATATTGAAAAATTCCAGGTTTACCTAATGATTCCTTTTCAATTCTAAACTGGCGGTTCATAATCCTTCCCGCACTTATTTCATTCAAAGCTATATTTTTTCCAAAATTTATTGCCTTAATGAGGTTACTTTTTCCTGCTGCATTCGCACCAAATAATACACCCGCTTTTAGTAATCTTTTCCCATTTATTGATACAACCTGATCTTTGTGTCTCGTATGTTTTCCTGCTACCATAGAAAACACTTGTCTGTCTTTAAAAGAACGATAGTTCTCTACAGAAAATCTCACTAACATAATACACCTCCATAACACGCTGATTATATGTGTAATAATCTCATATTACACCCTAACAATCATTTTATCAATATTACCTTTTGTATTATATGTGATTTTTTCACATTTATTCTTTTTTTATATGCCATATCAGCCGCTCAAATCCATCCCCTTAATCTTAAGAAGTCCGTCTATCTTCTTTCCAACATAAGGTTTGCTCTTTTGTATAAACTAAAACATCCTCTACATATTCCGGAATAACATAATATGATTTCTGTATGACGTGGGTCAGAAATACTCATATCCCATTTTGTTCTTGTGGGAAATAATAATTTGTGATACATAGTTAATTTGTCAAGGCGGTTTTAAATGGAAGTGCTAAGGAAATGAACATATTCATGAATCATGTCGCCGCCACCACATTCAGTTTCTTTGATACAGGAACGCACCCTTTGGAAAGAAGCCAGCCAGAGAAGTTCTATCATGGTCTTGTGCTCGGGCTGATTTCAGAGCTGCGTGACACCTATGAGATAAAGTCTAACCGCGAGAGTGGCTATGGAAGATATGATGTGATGCTTATTCCTCTGGATTTAAGAGACAGCAGGCTTAATACAATAGTGCTTGAATTGTGCTTGAATTCAAGGTGCATGAGGCGGCCGAGGAAAAAACGCTTTCTGACACGGCGCAGGCGGCACTTAAGCAGATAGAGGATATGAACTATGATTCGGAGCTGACCGCGAGGGAAATTGGTGTTGAACGGATTAAGCATTATGGGTTCGCGTTTGAGGGTAAAAAAGTATTGAAACAGTGGGATACTCCCACCGATTTTTAAGTTCTCACCGGATGTCAGAAAGGTTATTTACACGACAAATGCTATCGAAAGTCTGAATTCTACCTACCGTAAGCTCAACCGTCAGAGAAGCGTATTTCCAAGTGATACAGCGCTCCTGAAAGCCCTGTATCTGGCAACTTTCGAAGCCACTAAAAAATGGACTATGAGCATTCGGAACTGGAGACAGGTCTACGGCGAACTCAGCATTATGTATGAGGGACGACTTCCAGAATAACAGAATCTATATGCATGATGAGAAGGACGTTTTTGACGTCTGCTCTTGACATGCCCGAAATCATGTCGTATATATATAGCAAGAGCTGGAAGCTCCAATTTAGCGCTTCCAGCTCAATCATTATCATAGAAGATTATTATTTACAGACTTTTCTTCATAGTCTCCGGATACGTGACTCAGCAGATGTTGTATTCTTAACAATGTTGTCAAGGTTGTCATATTATATTTTATAAATATTCATGATTGTATTTTTCTCACACCACGCTGCCCTATTCAGATTGCCAGCACAAGAACGTATTATATTACACATCAGATTTTTCATTTAGCTGCTCTAATATTTCTGTTCTTTTTTCACCTGTAATCTCCAATATGTCAAGTGCCTGCTCCACAGTAAGCTTCATATTCTGCATGAGTTTTTTCACTGCATTAGTGCTTCCTCTCGCTTCTCCACGAGCTTCGCCCCTTGCTTCTCCTATTTTTTCTCTCTTGTCACCATACTTTTCAACTGCCTCACACACTGTCTCACGTCCCTTCTCTGTATCCTTATAATGCTTCACGCTGTCTGCCAGCTCGGCGTACTTCATCTTTTCCGGGTCTGTCTGGTGAAAATCCTGCATAAGCTGACCAATCTCATCATCACCCTTATAGTTTCCATTCACGTACACAATATGAGAACCATCCTCAAAGCGCTTCCCTGTCTCCCTCACATAGCGGTCTATATGATATACCGGAAGACCTTTCCTGAACTTGTCATGCTTATATATAAATATGACATATGAGTCCTTAAGCTCCTTGAATCGTTGCCCTTCCTTTAGCATCCTTGAATCCACAACACTGCTATGGTATCTCGCCCGCCTTACATGTGCTCCTTCGGCATTGCCCTGAACCTCTATGTCAATCTCTGTTCCGTTCCTGTCAAGCGCCTTGACATCAAGCGTTATGGTTCTTCCT
>DNFT01000096.1:0-3416 GCA_003486385.1 Eubacterium sp.
TAAGAACTCTGATAAAGTGTTCTATATGTTCGCCACCGAAGCAGGCATACATCCTTGTATGCATTGCTTCTGAACCGGCATCCGTGCCGGTTCTGGCTAGGGTGTGAACAGAGCTCTAAGAACATCTAAGCTTCTCCCAAAAGCCGTGATATGCATAAATATAATACGTTATACATGCTAAGTTTATAGCACATGTTTTGACCCCAACATCATAATATTTTGAAATAAATGTGGAAATTATGACACTTAATTTATTTAGTTTCTTTCCTTAATTATCTGATATTAAATAAAAAATGCAACGCATAACTTAATATAGTAAAGCGATGTCGTGCAAAGGTAACAAAATATTGAAAATAAAAAATACGTTTGATATAATGAACTAATATATGCACCGTATTATTGTGCAACGGAGGTACAGATATGAGCAGATACAGCAAAGAAGATATATTGAGAATTGTAGCTGAGGAGGATGTTGAGTTCGTGCGTCTGCAGTTCACAGACGCATTTGGCATTTTAAAGAATGTTGCAATCACATCAAGCCAGTTGAAAAGAGCACTGGATAATAAGATTATGTTTGACGGAGCTTCCATAGATGGCTTTGTCCGTATAGAGGAGTCGGATATGTATCTGTATCCGGATCTTGACAGCTTTACGATTTTTCCCTGGAGACCACAGCAGGGTAAGGTGGCGAGACTTATATGTGACGTTTGTAAGCCGGATGGTACACCTTTTGAGGGTGATCCAAGATATATATTAAAGAGAGTATTGAAGGAAGCAGCCGATATGGGCTATACCTTCAACGTCGGACCGGAATGTGAATTTTTCCTTTTTGCATCGGATGAATCGGGCAGGCCTACAACCGACTCTGATGAGCAGGCGGGATATTTTGACCTTGGACCTAACGATTACGGTGAGAATGCAAGACGTGACATGGTGTTGACTCTTGAGGATATGGGCTTTGTGATAGAGGCGTCGCACCATGAGGCGGCTCCTGCACAGCATGAGATAGATTTTAAATATGATGAGGGGCTTAAGGTGGCAGACGATATAATGACCTTCAAGCTTGTTGTAAAGACGATCGCAAAGAGGCACGGAATGTATGCGACCTTTATGCCGAAGCCTAAGTACGGCATGAACGGCTCGGGAATGCACATTAATATGTCACTCTCAAAGGATGGAAAGAATGTGTTCTGTGACCCGGAGGATAAGCTTGGACTGAGTGAGACGGCATATCAGTTCATAGCCGGAATATTAGAGCATGTAAAGGGCATAACAGCTATAGCGAACCCTCTTATCAATTCATATAAAAGACTTGTTCCGGGGTATGAAGCACCTGTATACATTGCATGGTCAGCAACCAACAGAAGTCCGCTTATACGCATCCCTGCGTCTAAGGGTGAGGGGACAAGAGCTGAACTAAGGAGTCCGGATCCTACAGCTAATCCTTATCTTGTCCTTGCAGTATGTCTGTCGGCAGGACTTGACGGAATAAGAAGAAAGCTGCATATTCCACAGGCAGTCAACAGGAATATCTATGATATGACAGACAGTGAGAGGCTTGAAGCCGGTATAGACAATCTCCCGGAGAATCTTATGGAGGCCGGAATTGAGCTTGCTAACGATGATTATCTTAAGCAGACACTTGGATCACATATAACAAGGGTATATCTTGACAATATAAAAAAGGAGTGGAAGGACTATTCCACGCAGCTTACGGACTGGGAAATAAAGCAGTACCTTTATAAATATTGATGTCGAGGTAATGGATTATATGGAAAACATTATAGTAGTGTTTCCGAAAATTGAGGACGGCAAAGGACTTAAAGGACTTCTGGCAAAGAACGGATTTCATGTGGATGTTGTATGCACAACAGGTGCATTTGCGCTTGAGCATGCACATTCGCTGAGCGGAGGAATTGTCATATCTGGGTATAGACTGCCTGATATGCTGTATCTTGAGCTCAAGGAGAGCCTTCCGCCACAGTTCGACCTTCTTTTGCTTGCCTCTGAAAGGGTGCTGTCCCAGTGTCCAAGTGACATTGTGAGCATATCTATGCCTGTAAAGATGGTGGATTTTGTGAATACCATACACATGATGTTTGAGGCACAGTATAGGCGCAGAAGGAGACAGAGAAGCCAGCCGGCTGTAAGAAATACGGAGGAACGCAAGCTTATAGATGAGGCAAAGGCGGTTCTGATGGAGAGAAATCACATGACGGAGGACGAGGCACATAAATATATCCAGAAATGTGCGATGGACAGTGGAAGTAAGCTTGTCGAGTCGGCACAGATGGTGCTGAGCCTGTATGTGTGATTTATGGGAAAGCATGAGGCTCTGTGTGATAAGACGGTGTGTTGTGCCAATTTGTTTTTGGAACCATATAAGATAAAAATATAGGGTGCGGATGATAAATCCGCAGATTGGAGATTGCTGTGAAATTTACAAAAATGCAGGGACTTGGAAATGATTATGTATATGTAGACTGTACTAAGGAGGAGCTTGCGACACCGTCCGATATAGCAAAGGCAGTAAGCGACAGACATTTTGGAATCGGCTCAGACGGACTTATTCTTATTAAGCCTTCCAAGGTGGCAGATTTCTATATGGAAATGTATAATGCTGACGGCTCAAGAAGTGCAATGTGCGGAAACGGAATCCGCTGTGTGGGAAAATATGTGTACGATTTCGGGCTCACGGACAAGCTTGATGTGTCGATTGAGACAGCGGCGGGAATTAAGTATCTTAATCTCAGATTGCTGGGCGGACAGGTGGGAGAGGTACGTGTGAACATGGGTGCTCCTATTTTTGAGCCGGCACTTATCCCGACAACGCTTGAAGCGACAAGAAAGATAGAGGCTGACGGAAGTGACCTTGCGGCACCGCTGCATGAGGGATATGAAAAACCGGTTCCCGATAAGGTTCCGGTCGTCCTTGACGCTCCGCTCACCGTCGACGGAAAAGAGTACAGGGTGAGCTGTGTTTCCATGGGAAATCCGCATGTAATAACATATGTCGACGATGAAAAGACAATAGATATAGAGAAAATAGGACCGCTCTTTGAGAGCAATCCTGTATTCCCGGAGCGCACTAACACGGAGTTTATACGTGTTGCGGATAGGAAGAACATCTATATGCGCGTGTGGGAGAGAGGAACCGGTGAGACGCTTGCGTGCGGAACGGGAGCGTGTGCGTCCGCTGTTGCAACCATGTTAAACGGTCTGTGCGACAGAAGGGTTACGGTGCATCTTCTCGGTGGAGACTTATTCATCGAGTGGGATGAGAAGGACAATACAGTATATATGACGGGCCCTGCAGTGACGGTATTTACGGGGGATTATCCGCTTATAAGTCTTTTATAATTTTATAAAAAGATGTTGAGGTCAAAATATACGAGTGTATAACGTATTATATTTAT
>DNFT01000096.1:3576-10505 GCA_003486385.1 Eubacterium sp.
GCATTGCTTCTAAAGCAGCATCCGTGCTGCTTTTGGCTAGGGACTTAGCAGAGTTCTAAGAACATCTAAGCTTCTACAAAAAGTCGTGATATGCATAAATATAATACGTTATACACGCTAAGTTTATAGCACATGTTTGCCCAACATCATAAAAAATATTCATCACATAATGAGGTAAAATTACAAATAAAATTTTAGGAGGACACAACATGTTTAAGCTCAATGACAATTATCTTAAATTACCGGGAAGCTATCTTTTTTCAACAGTCGGAAAGAAGGTAAAGGCATACAGCGAGGCGCATCCGGATAAAAAAATAATCCGCCTCGGTATAGGCGATGTGACTCAGCCGCTTGCACCTGCCATTATAAAAGCACTTCACGGGGCGGTTGATGAGATGGCGGATGCTAAGACCTTCAGAGGCTATGCACCTGACCTTGGCTATGAATTTTTAAGAAACGTGATTGCGGAAAATGATTACAAGGCGAGGGGTTGTGAGATAGCTGCCGACGAGATATTTGTAAGTGACGGTGCAAAGAGCGACAGTGCCAATATTCAGGAGATATTGAGCCTTGATAACAGGATTGCGGTGTGTGATCCTGTGTACCCTGTATATGTGGATTCTAATGTTATGGCAGGAAGAACAGGTGTGTATGATGCAGCGTCACAGACCTGGAGCGATGTGATTTACATGCCTTGCAATGCAGAGAATAATTTTGTGCCGGAGCTTCCGAAGGAGACACCGGATGTAATCTATCTGTGCTACCCGAACAATCCTACAGGAACCACACTCACCAGGAAGCAGCTCCAGGTGTGGGTTGATTATGCCAACAAGGTCGGTGCGCTTATTATCTACGATGCGGCTTATGAGGCATATATTTCCGAGGATGATGTTCCTCATACAATCTATGAGTGCGAGGGCGCAAGAAACTGTGCGATTGAGCTTAGAAGCTTCTCAAAGAACGCCGGCTTTACCGGAGTGCGTCTCGGATTTACCGTTATCCCTAAGGACATAAAGTGTGGTGATGTCATGCTTCATTCGCTCTGGGCGAGAAGACACGGAACCAAGTACAACGGAGCACCTTATATTGTCCAGAGAGCGGGCGAGGCAGTGTACTCGGCCGAGGGAAAGGCAGAGTTAAAGGAGCAGGTTGCTTATTATATGAAGAATGCAAGGACCATAAAGGACGGTCTTGCAGCAGCCGGTTACACGGTATTCGGCGGCGTGAATGCACCTTATATCTGGCTTAAGACACCAGATAACATGAGCTCATGGGATTTCTTTGATTATCTTCTTGAGAATGTCAACATTGTCGGTACACCGGGTTCAGGCTTCGGTCCGAGCGGTGAAGGATATTTCAGACTGACGGCATTCGGCTCTTATGAAAACACGGTGGAGGCGCTTGAGAGAATTAAGAATATGGCGGTCTGATTTTCAAAACAGAGTGTATCGGGACAGATATATTTGTCGGATACTGACGTGCAGACTGTATGGTGTGTAACGAACAGAGTGTTATTAATAGGAATTAATTGCGACATTTCTTGACAGTATATTGTGCAGGTAGTAAATTGTATAGTATATTACAAAGCGTTATAGGGATTATATGAATATCGGGAGGTATTTAGATGGCAGAAAAGAAGGAATGGTGGAAGAACGCGGTAATTTATCAGGTGTATCCTAAGAGCTTTCAGGACACAAATGGCGATGGAATCGGAGATATCAATGGAATCATAAGCAGGCTTGACTATCTTAGGACACTTGGCATTGATGCAATATGGCTTTCTCCTGTGTACCGTTCGCCGCAGGATGACAATGGGTATGATATTTCTGACTATCAGGATATTGACCCTATGTTCGGCTCACTTGCGGATATGGAGGAGCTGATTGCTGAGGCGGGAAAGCGTAATATAAAGATTATAATGGATATGGTGCTCAATCATTCCTCAGATGAGCACAGGTGGTTTGTTGAGGCGAAGAAGGGCAAGGACAATCCGTATCATGATTATTATGTGTGGCGTGATGGCAAGGAAGGGGTTCCTCCGAATGATATGACATCGGCATTTGGCGGTTCGGCGTGGGAATGGGTACCACAGCTTGGGCAGTACTATCTGCACCAGTTTTCGGTAAAGCAGCCTGACCTTAACTGGGATAACCCGAAGCTCAGAAAAGAATTGTATGATATGATACTCTGGTGGATGGACAAGGGCGTTGGCGGCTTCCGTTTTGATGTCATAGATTTGATTGCCAAGGAGCCGGACAGAAAGATAACGAGCAATGGAACAAGGCTTCATGAGTACATCAGGGAGATGACAGCCAACACCCTTAGTAAAGGCAATCTCCTGACCGTCGGTGAGGCTTGGAGTGCTACGCCTGAGACCGCCAAGCTTTACAGCAACCCGGATGGAAGTGAGGTCTCGATGGTTTTCCAGTTCGAGCACATCATGTTAGACCAGGAGCCGGGTAAGGACAAATGGGACATGATACCATTGTCGCTTCCGGCACTCAAAAGGTGCTATGAAAAATGGCAGAATACTTTGTTTGATAAGGGCTGGAACAGTCTTTTTCTCGATAACCATGACCTTCCAAGAATTGTATCACGCTGGGGAAATGACGGAAAATACAGGGTTGAATCAGCAAAGATGCTTGCAACCATGCTTCACGGAATGCAGGGAACACCGTATATATATCAGGGCGAGGAGCTTGGCATGACTAATGTGCAGTTTCCTGACATAAGTGACTACGAGGATATTGAGACACTCAATGTCTACAAGGAGCGGATTGCCGCAGGCTATCCAAAGGAAGCTGTCATGAAGTCTATATATGCAAGAAGCCGTGACAATGCGAGAACTCCTATGCAGTGGAATGATGGAAGGAACGCCGGATTTACTGACGGCACACCGTGGTTTGCACTCAATCCTAACTACACAGTGATAAATGCCGAGAATGCCCTTGAGGACAAGAATTCGGTATTTTATTATTACCAGAAGCTTATCTCGCTCAGAAAAGAATATCAGGTATTTCTTGACGGCAGTTTCACACTCCTGCTCCCGGAGGATGAGAAGATATTTGCCTATGTGAGAAAGAATGAGGACAGCGAGCTGCTTGTGTGCGTCAACTTCACTGATGAAGAGCTGTCATTGCCGGAAGCTTGTAAGTGGCATGACGGAGAGCTTCTCATACACAATTATGATGGTGAACTTGGAAGCGAGCTGAGACCTTATGAAGCGTTTATGGTATATAGGGCGGTTAAATAAATATAAGTGTTATTTCCGACAGGGCATGAATCTATAAAATATAGGTTTATGCCTTGTTTTTTTGTGATGAGTACATATCAGCTTAAAAAAGTGTTTGAACGCAGAATAAGCAATCCCCCGCTTCAAGTGTGTAGAGCACTAAGCGGTTGGTAAGGGGATGCGAACTGCGTTCATGAAAGAGCTTGGGTCCTGTGTCAGTGTTAATCACAGAAGCTAAGCTCTTTTATTAGCAGATAGAGGGTATATAAAATGCTGATTAACCTTGCTGAATATCTTCTTCGATGATTCGGTCAACTAAACGCTTTAATTCCTCCCTGTTTGGTAAATATAATTCATATTTTGACACAAATAAGTTGCTATCCATACCGTATGTGGCATATTCTACAAGCAGTTCATCTTTTTCTTTGCTGAGAATAATACCAATCGGCGGGTTATCATCCGGCATATTTTCTTCCGTAGCAATGTATCCCATGTACATATTCATTTGACCGATATCACGGTGCTTCACGGCATTTGTTTTAAGGTCTATCAGCACGAAGCACTTTAAGATTCTGTGATAAAATACCAAATCGCAATGATATGTGACATTGCTTATTGTCATTGGATATTGTCTGCCGACAAAGGTAAATCCCTTGCCAAGTTCCATCAGAAATTGTTGCAGATTGTCAATGATTTTTTGCTCAAGCTCAGATTCGCTGTACATAGCCATCTGCGGAATATTTAGAAAATCCAGAGTATAAGTACTTTTGATAACATCCTCCGGTGTTTGGTATGTGATACCGTTTTGAGCAAGCGCTAGAATGCCTTCTTTATCTTTGCTTGAAGCCAGTCGGAGAAATAGAGCTGCATCTTTTTCTCGTCTTAAAGTTCTAACATCCCATTTTTACTTTATACACTCGTTTTCATAAAACTGTCGTTCCAAATCATCATCAATGGTAATCAATTCACATATGTGTGACCAGCTCAAATTGTCAGACACGGTCTGACAATTTGGATATCGGAGATAAAACTTTCTCATGTTATTCAGATTAGGGCGGCTATAACCTTTTCCCATTCTGAGTGTCAGCTCATGGGATAAGTTGGTTAAGAGCTTAGATCCATATATTGCCGTTGCTTTTCCATCTTGTTCAATCTCTACAATATATTTTCCGATGTTCCAGTAGGTTTCGGTCATTATAGAATTGACAGAGGTTGCTAATTGTGCCTTGGCGTTCTGGACTAATTTTACAATATTGTCTGCGATTTCATTCATATAATTAGTATTTACAATTTCGTTCATTATATTCCTTTCCCAATTTGTCAGACAGTGTCTGACAAATTGATGTAAAACGATATTGGCAATTCTCAATGCTGAAAAAATTCGAATTTTTCAAGTGCAGTATCATTTAACATTCCTGCTAAATCACCATTGTCAATTTCTCTTATCCGAAATTCTTTTTGAATTGGCAAGCCCAATTCAGAGGATATGAAGTGTGCCGTAGACATTGTTCTGGGCAAGTCACTTGATATAATATGTGTAATCAAATAATCTTGGTTATTATCTTTGAGGTATTGTGCAAGTTGTTTTGCTTGCTCCATTCCTTCTGGAATTAAGTCCAAATTGCTCCATCCACCACGATACCTGTTGTCATCTTTTCCATGCCGAACAAAAATGAGCTTCACTATGACTCCTCCTAACTTCAATATTTCAATTGTCTCTGTCTGAATTTTTGGGGGCGAGTTGACATTCTATAGTCCTCATCATCTCAATAAAACCATTTTGTGCATAAAACTTCATGCCACTTACATTTTGCGGGAACACCTGTGTTCTGATAAATTCAGCTCCGTTAGCAATTCCATATTCTTTGCTTGCTTTCATTAATAGTGAGCCTATTCCTAGGCTACGCATCTCTGCTATCACGTCTAAATCCTGAATATATACTAATGTCTATGGTTTTAAACATGCTACATTTTTCTGTTTAAGTATCATGACATGAGAAAATCCCACCACTTTAGAATCCGTTTCTGCAACTAAAATATCTTGATTCTAACTATTGAAGATTTTTTCAAAAAAGTCATTATCTCTATATCCAATCACAAAATGTTCCGGTTGATATTTGACGGCATCTTGTTCCAATTCTAAATACATTGCTCTTAGTGTTTCAATATCATTCATTGTTGCTTTTCTTATCAACATTGTAAACCTCCACATTACTCTTCGTAGTACAGAAATTTTCTGTTTCTTACAAATAGTAAGTATCAATATCTAATTCATGTCCGAAACATTCAATGATTTTGAGGTTTAAATCATCTGTAACATTGCAAAATGAGGAATGCAAAGTCGTCAACGCAGGATGTCTATGAACAGAATTAATAATCGGCAAAACATCTTTTTCATACACATAGTTTGCACTTTTCATATCATCGATAAAAATATTAGCAGAATTATCATAAATCGTATCGATATAGAATTTCCATTTTTCGCAATTAAACATTTAATTTTCAAATATGGAATTGATTTGTAAATAAGTATCAATTATTTTAATAATGTGTCTATCCTTGCAAAACAAAAGTTTCCTTCTATGAACACACCAATTATACTACCATCATTTGGGTAATTCAATTATGTAGTAACAGCTATATTTTCATTTTTATAATCCGCATTTCTGCGAAAGGCACCAATGCGTCATGAAACATCTTGGCTGACTTTCGCTTTTCTAATTTATATTCATTCTGAAGTGCGGGTGCGGTTATTGGAGTAAGGCTGTATCTCTTAAACAGACCACAGAATTATATCTGCGCGGTCGACAGGGAGAATGTCGAGATGAAGACTGCACAGCTATTGTCAGGAGTAGATGGAGCTTACATGTACAGATATGTAACCACGTACAGCATGGCTTCATTAAATGCACTGGCGGAAGCGAACAGTACCAGCACGAACCAGATAAGACAGGTGATGGATGACCTGTCATCCACGGCTGTAACGCTTGCTGATAACGTACAGTCTGTTAATGCCAAGGTCATCGAAATGGGTGACAATATGTCTGCAATCAATTCGGAGGCGGTTACCCTTAACGACAATTCGGATAAAATGAATAAGGCGGGTCAAGACGCATCTGAGTCAATGAGCCTTGTACTGACAAGCTCGCATACAGCATCGGACATTATTGCCCAGCTTATAGAACAGGTAAATGAAACCAACAAGGCGATTGCTTCCATTAATGAAGCGGTTGAAACAGGGCTACCGCAATCCCACTGGCTTTAGACGGTGGGTTAAGGTAGCCAGAAGCGGAGGTTTGTGTTATACTTGCGTTATGGGAACGTGGAAATCAAAAAACAGACACAAATATTTGTTACAGTATCATATTATTTTCGTATGCAATAGAAAGAAATTGCTGGTGTCAAGACAAATATCAGATGATATAAAGCAGTTTTCTTATGAGATATGTCAAAAGCATAAAGTCATTATCAGATATATGGAGACAGATAAAGATCATATTCATTACATGATAGAAACAGAACCAACAATGTCTATCAGTAAAATAGTAAATCTGATGAAGAGTTATACAACATATCATATTTGGAAAAGATATCCGGATTATCTACGAAAATATTTCTGGAAAGAACATACTTTTTGGACGGACGGATATTTTGTCTGCAGTGTAGGAAATGTTTCAGAAGAGATGTTGAGAAAATA
>DNFT01000004.1:0-3087 GCA_003486385.1 Eubacterium sp.
ATACCCTATGGAACGCCGCCGAATCCTTCTTTCAAAGATAACTTCTTCCAACAAGGCTTCCGTCACCATCGCCTGTGACTCCCCACTTGAAACAGGCACAGAATTTTTACAGACAATAAGAAATAATAAATCCATCATCGAAATTACAAATCTTGATGAATCTATAGGTCGTTACAGACGTTCCGTAATCATTGACGGAAGTAAACTTCCTGAAAATATCACCGGGCCGGTAAAATTAACGGTCTTATAAAAACTACCGATATACCGGAAGCTCTCCTTAATAAATACAAGTCTGTATATGAAAATGTAAATATTAAGGCTTATGTTGTTGACAGTTCATTCCAAAAGCTTCCTGTACGCATTCGGCGTAATCCCCATTATTCGCTTAAATACCCTGTTAAAATAACTGATATTGTCAAAGCCGCATTCCGATGCTATATCCGTAATCAGCTTTTTTGTGGACTTAAGAAGCTTAGAAGCATGAATAATCCTTATATAATTAAGATATTCAAACGGTGATTTGCCCGTTAAAGCCTTAAAACTATGTTCGTAATGGCTTACACTGTAGCCTGCTAAAGCTGACAACTCCACAATACTTATATCCTCTGCAAAATGTTCATTCAGAAAGCTGATACTCTGCTGTATTTCTATTTTAGGAGCACCTTTCACATCTGAAGTCCTAAGCTTGACAAAGTACTGCGAATATAGTCTCTGAAAACAGATTAGCAGAATGCCCTTTAAGGAAAGCTCATATTTCTCAAGCCCCATCTGCATAAAAGCAGAAATTTTTTTCAACAGTAATAATGTCTCCATGTCAGCCTGATTATTCCTCCCAAGCATACATACACATTCATATCTGTACGGATATATTATTTCATTATAAATATTTCTCTCAAATGTATTCTCCATAAACAGCCATTCCTCGGAAAAAACAACCGCATAGTGCCTGCACGGCACACCTGTATTTTTTACCGCATTATGAACCAGTGCCGGAGGTATAAAAAGTGCATCTCCCTCCTTCATATTGTACTGTTTTCCCTCAACATAAAATGTCATGCTTCCCTCATCCAGATAAATAAACTCCATCTCCGGATGATAATGTACATAAAGAGCATTCGTACTGTCTGCACCTATTTCAGTCTTATGGATTGAAAAAGGTCTGGCTTTTGTAAAATGCTTCACATTTTCCAACAATTCTTTATTTTTCATAGCTATCCTCATTTCACTTCATCCCGAAAGCAGCATTACAGTTCTGCATTTATAACAATATAGTACAACTTTATAGCTATTTTGAGCAAGTATATTTTATTTTTTTGCAATATAATACATACAACATCATTTTTGGCTGAAATGCATTTTTAATTAGTTGCAACAATTTCACAATTACACAAAATAAGAGATATGGAAGGAGCCTGCACAATGGGAAACATTCGCGTTGAAGGAAAAAAACTTATTTACCAGAGAAAAGATGAACTGACAATAATCGAGCCCTATGGCATGAACTGTCTTCGCTGCAGAAGCACCAAAAACAGTAAAATTCTTGATGAAAACTGGACTGTACTGCCTCCTGCCACTGCCGATGACTGCCACATTGAATGTGACGGCAAATTCGCAACCATCACAAATGGAGCTATGAAAGCAACCATCGATGCCGGACAGATATGGTATGGCGGAATAATAACCTACTTTAAAAAAGATACTCCTGTTCTTCATACAAGATTTGAAGGTGACTACAGCAACAGAAACCAGCATATTGAGGGCGACCACTACAAAATCAGCGTGATTTTCGATGCCAATGAAGGTGAGCATTTTTATGGAATAGGTCAGGAGCAGGTTGATTTATTTGACAGAAAAGGAAGCACCTCACAGATAATTCACTATAACACCAAATCCACTGTTCCTGTGCTCTACTCCTCACTTGGTTATGGTTTCTTCTGGAATAATCCATCCCCGGGAAGATGTGAGACAACAAGAAATCATACTATGTTTGTGGCTGACAGTGCTTACCAGGCAGACTACTTCGTCTATACCGGTGACACTCCCGCTGACATTATGAAGCTCTACTGTGACCTCACAGGCTATGCGCCTAAATTTCCGCGATGGGCTGCCGGCTTCTGGCAGTGCAGGTTAAGATATGAGAGTCAGGATGACCTTTTAGCTGTAGCTCGTGAATATAAAAAGCAGGGAATCCCTATTGATGCCATTGTAATTGATTTCTTCCACTGGACTGAACAGGGTGAATGGAAATTCGACCCTAAATATTGGCCAGACCCTGCCGCGATGGTAAAAGAGCTTGAAGAGATGGATATTCATCCTGTAGTCTCCATCTGGCCTACCATCAATCCAAAGAGCGAAAACTACCTTGAAATGAGCGAGAGAAACATGCTCGTTAGAACCGAAAACGGTCAATATGGAACCTTCGATTTCTATGGTCAGCAGACTTTCGTTGATATGATGAATCCCGAGACAAGAGAATTTGTATGGGACAAGGTAAAAAATAACTACTATAAGCATGGAATAAAAACCTTCTGGCTCGATGAGGCAGAGCCTGAGGTTCACCCACAGCAGCCGGGGCACTTAAAATACTATCTCGGCAATGGTGCACAGGTAGCACAGCTATACCCTTATTACTATGCCAAGACCTTCTACGATGGCCTTAAGGCTTCCGGCGAGGACGAAATCATATCTCTCACCAGAGCAGCCTATCCGGGCAGCCAGAAGTTCGGTGCAATCGTGTGGAATGGCGATATTCCGTCCACCTTTGAAAATCTTAAAATGAGTATAACCAGCGGCCTGTCCATGAGCATGTGCGGCATTCCGTGGTGGAACTCGGATATAGGCGGCTTCTTAAACGGAGATACAGAAAGTGATTATTTCAGGGAATTAATTGTACGCTGGTTCCAGTTCGGATTATTCTGCCCTGTGATGCGTCTTCATGGTGCAAGAAAAAGGCAGTCGACCTACACCGAAAGACACCCCGGCATCATTGAACCAAGCGGCGGTGACAATGAAATATGGTCCTTCGGAGAGAAGAATTATCATATCATAAAAAAAATATTAGGTTATCGTGAAAAACTAAAAGACTAT
>DNFT01000004.1:3159-5199 GCA_003486385.1 Eubacterium sp.
CCTGCCAATATATGGACATCAATTCACAGACAGGTGCCCCTATCATGCGTCCTATGTTTTTCGATTTTCCTGACGATGAAATATGTTACACCCTTGAAGACCAGTACATGTACGGAGCCGACCTTCTGTTTGCCCCGATATACAGACAGGGTGAAACCGAACGTGCGGTATATCTTCCAGAGGGCGACTGGGTCAATGTGCTCACACACGAAGCTTTTTCTGGCGGTCAAAGCATTATCTGCCATGCACAGCTTGATGAATTCATCGCTTTCGCAAGGGCGGGCAGTGACGTTATTAACTGCTTCTGAGTAACATAATGAAATCCCTTTGGAAGTAATATTTTTTATAGCATGAAGTCCGATTACCCCATTTGATGTGGCAATCGGACTCGCTATACCCAACTGTTATCCAGACATAATCGGCACACCTTTCCTGTACTGACTATATCGAAGGCTTAATAAAGTATCATTTTCTATTCATAATCTAATATATCCATAATAAAATTATACATATATCGCGGATATTTCTCATCCTCCGCATCCTCGCCCAAGGTGATGGAGAGCACTGTATCGCCATGCTCAATAATTATATCCGTATCATCAAAGTCAACCCTTTCAATCTCAGAATACGGAATCCTCACCACCTCCTCACCGCTATCAAGCCAGTAGATTATAGCATCGCCTGTAAACACCATTCCCTCATCATACTCCTCGTCCATGTCAATCCCGACATAGACTATGACATCCTGCCTTCTAAAAGTCCTGCGGCTGATTGCCATGATGTCCGATAGCACACTAGAACTGATATTCCCTGCATACACGCTCGAGCCAATACTACTGTAATCAAGTTCCATCACATATTCAGCAAATTTATTATCTGCTCTTGTCATTTCGTTATCCATCTTATATAATCGCACTTTCCGCAGGTACATGAAGATGACACCCAGGTAGTATCGAAGGAAATTTAAGTGGTATGGTTATCAAGGAGATTTCTTATTCTTTTAAAACAATCATTTAACATATAGAAATCAACACCGCCGTTCTCATTCACTGCCGTTGCCTCAACGGTACAATCGCCTGTATATCCATAGGACATAAGCCGGCTCAGGAACATATCAAAATCGACATGCCCCTTTCCCACCGGCAGAATCTCCATATTCCCCCAGTCCATGTATCCTCCGCCATAATCATTCAGGTGAAGATGCTTTATCCTGCCCTGCCGCACAATCCATTCGTATTCCGGCTCGAACAGCTTCATCGTCTGCCTATGAAACTCAGCCATCTTGGTATCATACACAAAGCCTGCATCCGCATACGCTTCAGCAACAAGCTTCATATTATACAGCGGGTCATGCGTGTTGCATATAACATTCTCCACCAGCAGGCTTATTCCCTCCTTATCCGCCATGTCCTTCCATATTCCGAATCTTTCCACATTCTTCTGAATATTTTTATCGGACACCATCCCATTCCACAGATGGAGCACCATTTTCTTCGCGCCTACGCTCTCGGCTAACCGGAGGTTTGCGGCAAACCTGCTTGTTCCGTCCTCAAAATTCGTTCTATCCTCTTCCTCCGTCATAACATATTCATTATACCTTCCACCTGAATATCGCACCGTCATTCCGCTCATAGACTCTCCAAGCGATTTCTGACTATGCACAACCGGAATCGAGAGCCTATAGGATTTAATATCATCTATCACCTGGTCTATATGCGAATACCACGAACTGCTCATCATAAGCTCGAAACCATCGCATTCAAGCTTCGGTGCATATTCCCTCAACAATCTATAATCATTATTATTCGGCTTCCCTATAATTGCTCCTGTGGAACATAAAATCTTATTCATTTTGCACTCTCCACGAATTAAAATTTGCTGTATCAATGTCATTATAAACATGCACTTCTGCGGTTTCAAGCTTCTTTGTTTAATATATATATTTCAATTCTGATATTCTGTAATAAGTTCCTACTTTTATCCGGCATTGTATTTCTGGACTTATTGTTTTTCTCTGCCCATGACACACTGTTTCACTGC
>DNFT01000004.1:5312-5682 GCA_003486385.1 Eubacterium sp.
CTGTTTCACTGCTCTTGGACTGATAATTGATTAATTTACTGGGATTTTCAAGGAATTTCTCTGCCCACAACCGGGTACACAAATGCCTTGGGCAGATATATTGATAATTATATTGGAATTTCTCAGCAACAGGCTGAAAGATGATTATGCCATCTTCGGTGTAAGAGTGTAAGAGCCCTCTTTCCTTAGTAATGCTATAAAGGTGATGGCAAGGTGTGATGTTACTTATGCCGTTTATTACTGAATAATTATTTTTAAAGAAATTTCAAAAGCTGCACAAGCTCATGTGATTCTGTGCCACTTGATACCGTCTGTCTGGTATCAAACCGTTATTAGTAGGGCTGTTATTCTGCCTATTACTCAATGTAAT
>DNFT01000004.1:5725-6100 GCA_003486385.1 Eubacterium sp.
ATGTAATTTGCATTCTTTTCTACCGTTATTCTATTATGGAAATGCCCGCTTCGCAACATAAAAATTATGGAATTTATATTACTTTCTCCTTCCCCTTTGCCTTATCTACCGTATCCCTTCCTGCTGAATGACTGTAACATTCGCTAATCATGTAAGTATTCCTCGAATTCTTCACCGGTATACCGGCTTCCTAGATCACTATGAAGCACCATTCCCGTTGTATCAGGGGTATTAAGGCATGCATTCTTTACAGCCTGTGCAGCAAGCTTACACCTTTATTTTACACTCTCCCAGCAGAACATTCACCATACTTTAAATTTTTCATTTATAGTTTTTGATTTCACTTAATGTAATATAAGTTCCTGCTAATATTAC